>CACWLY010000018.1 GCA_902761825.1 uncultured Eubacteriales bacterium | reverse complement strand
GATTTCCGCGGCGCTTCGCGCCGCCCGACCGGCGAAGCCGGTCGCCCGGGAACGGCAGGCCGCGTCATTCAATCAACTCGCGGAAGTTACTGAAATCGCAGCCCGAAGCGGCTTCGCGGGCTGCTTCTTTGCAGCTTTCTTCTCAGAAGAAAGCGCGTATTTCCTGTCTGTTTCGCGGAAACTTGGCGATTCTTGTCTTATTTTCCTATTTGCATCATGGCTCATAGAAGAAAAATAATATGAAGGCATTTTAAAGCATAATTTCCGCTGCGCCGTAAACGGCAAAAGCGACGGCGGCGATAAAAACGATGATTTCCGGTTTGCTGATACGCTTTTTGTGCGCGGAAAACGACAGATACAAAGCGGCGTAGGGCAGCAGATCGCAGGTATACCGCGCGCCAAACTGGAAGCCGCCAAAGGTCCGGTGCAGGAGCAGCAAGAACAGATGAACGAAGAAGCACGCGATCACAACGGCTTTTTGCCATGTCATCCTGCGCCTGAAGATATCCGCAATGATCCAGCATAACACCAGGATGAATACGGGATTCGCGATCAGGAAGCAGAAGCCGAATTTTTCCAGCTCCCATCCGTTATCCCCTTGATGGAACGGAAGCCGAAGGACAAACGAGCGTATATTCTGCCATACGTGAGACAGTGAAAACTGAATCCCGCCCTGCCAGGAAAATTCCGGCAGATAATTATGCCCGAATTCAAAAGGATTGGCGAAGCGGATATAATTGTACCACGCATAGCACGCGGCGATCAGCAAGCCGAGAACAACCCCGGGTATCGCCTTATACACCATCTTTTTTACGGGGATCGATTCCGATTTGCATTTTGTGATATAAACGGCAAGGAGCGGCAATCCGAACACAACGTCGAACGGGCGGCATCCGACCGAAAGCGCGTAGCAAACGAGCGACAACGTCGTTCTGCCGCGCCACATGGCCGCGACCGACACGCACGCGAAGCAGAACGCCAGCGTCTGCGCCTGATACCAGACCGCGCCTTCTATCGTCAGCGACAGCAGGCAGCCGGCAAAGCTGCACAGCAGCGAATACGCGACCGCAGAACCGTTGTCCACGCCGGCCCTGCGCAGCATGCGCCAGACGGCCAGACAGCCGATCAGCACATACGCCTTTACCAGCAGGTTATCGGGCGTATTGCTGTCAAAAAGAAAGGTCAGAAAAAAGAGCGGGACGCTTGGGACAGGCGGAAAAGACACATACCAGTCCCCGTTGTATACGGCCAGCTCGAGCCAGGAGTAATCCTGACCGAGAGAGATCCTGCCGTCGCGCCAGGCCAGCGCCTGCAGCGTATAGGTGCAGTATCCGCTCGATCCGACCGGATTTCTGCGGAGTCTCATGCAAAAAAAGCAATAAAACACCGCCGCCGCCCAGCAGAGAAGAAGCGGCGTCCAATCCATCCGTTTGAGGCGCAGCCAGACGGCGCGCGCCGCCTTATTCACGGTTGTCATATCCCAGCGTGCGCAGATCGGCTTTGGAATTGCGCCAGTCCGGCCGTACCTTGATCCAGAGCTGCAGATTGACGCGCATGCCAAGCAGGGATTCGATATCGATGCGCGCTTCCTTTCCGATCCTGGCAAGCATCGCGCCGTGTTTTCCGATAATGATGGCCTTATGCGAATCGCGCTCGCAATAAATGTCCGCGTGTATTTCCATCAGGCGCTCGCTTTTCTTTTCCATCCGGAGGATCTCTACGCCGATCCCGTGCGGCACTTCATCGCGCAGATGCAGCAGCGCCTTTTCGCGGATCAGCTCGGCGCACAGAACGCGCTCGGGCTGATCGGTCAGCATATCGTCCGGGAAATACTTGGGGCCGAACGGCAGCCGGTCAAGCAGTTCTTTCCGCAGCGTATCCAGGCCGTCCCCTTTCTGCGCGCTGGTGGGAATGATGGCGGCAAAACCCATATCCTTAAAAATATCGATGATGCGAAGAAGCTCCTGGGGCTGCACCAGATCGATCTTGTTCAGCAGAAGCAGCACGGGCAGCTTCTTTTTCGCCATGCTTTCGGCGATCTCCCGGTCGTTCGGTCCGATCGCCGTAACGTCAACCATCACAAGAAGCGCGTCGATGCCTTCCATGCCCTCCTGAACGGCCTGCATCATATAATTGCCAAGCTGCGTGCGCGGCTTATGGATCCCGGGCGTATCCACGAAAACCATCTGATAATCCTCGCCGCAGACGATGCCCATCAGACGGTTGCGCGTCGTCTGTGGACGGCTGGACACGATCGCCACCTTTTCGCCCACCAGCGCGTTGATCAGGGTGGATTTTCCCACGTTGGGACGGCCTACGATGGCGATGATCCCGCTGCGGAACCGATTCTCATTTGTCATTGGTTTCATCCTTTCCCAGATATTCGCAGATCCCGTTGCTCGGGCCGAAAGAATGCGGAAGCAGCTCCGGAAGCCTCGCTTCGTCCCTTTCATCCCCGCAGGCGACGATCACCCTGAGATCGGGGGCGAATTCGTTCAGCGCCTGGCGGCAGATGCCGCAGGGCCAGGCCATGGTCTTTTCAGCCGCGATGGCGATGACGGTAAACTCGCGCGCGCCTTCGCTGACCGCCTTGAAAAGCGCGGTGCGTTCCGCGCAGTTTGAAACGCCATAGGACGCGTTTTCGATGTTGCAGCCCGTAAAGATTCGTCCGTCCGCGGCAAGCAGGCAGGCCCCTACGCGAAAATGCGAATATGGCGAATACGAAAACTGCATTGCTTCCTTGGCTTTTTCAACCAGTAAATCATCGTCAACGCGGCTGATGCCCGCCTTGTTCAGAGCTTTCTCTTCCATTTTTCGCATGACCTCCCTGTCTTCCTCGCGTATATGATCATATCCCATCAGATGAAACATCGCGTGAACGGTTAAATAGGCTATTTCGCGTTTCAGCGAATGCCCGTATTCCTCCGCCTGCATGCGCGCGTGATCCGCTGATATGATGATATCCCCCAGCATGCAGGCTTTGATTTCCGCATCCCATTCCCGGCGCAGAAGCTGCGGCGCCGTCCCGGCCGTGCGGGACGGGCAAAAAGCGGCCGACGGGAAAGACAAAACGTCGGTGGCGCGGTCGATCCCACGGTATTCGCGGTTTATCTTTCTGATTTCAGCGTCATCGGTGAAACGCAGGCAGGCGGCGCAGGGCATTTCTACGCCCTCGGCTTCCAGGCAGTATTCTCCGATCTTGTTCAGAATGAGGAGAATATCCTCCGGTATGTCAGCGTCACGCTGTATTTCAAAACGAAAAGACGATTTATTGCTCACTTTACATCCTTGCCGCCGGGCTGCGGGGCCTCCTTATCCGATGCTGTGCTTTGAGACGGGCTATTGTCGTCTTCGCGCGCCATTTCCTGCATAACCTCTTCCACGGACGGTATCGTTTCGGGCTCGGGCACTTCCACCACGGGAAGCGGCGCGATCGGCTCAAACTCGGCGGGATCGATGGGGATCTGTTTCGCTTTCTGCCAGATCGTCTCCGCGGATACGGCCGCGTTATCCGGCGTTTCGTCAAAATCGGCGTCGTCCGACGAATAGTCCTCGGGCGACAGCCCGTCCCAGGGCTTTGTCAGCTCGGCGTTCACTTCGGGATCGGGCTCGGGCGCGCTCTCGCTTGGCGCGCTGTTTTCCGCGCCCGTTTCCTTCTTGATTTCCGGCGGATCGGGGTATTCGATGCGCTCATGGAACACGCCGTTCAGCACGGTCGCGCACGTGTGGCAGATATCGTCGATATCCTTCAGCGTCAAAGGGCTGTTGGAAAGCTGTCCGTCCTGCAGCTTGCCGCGGATCAGCTTGATGATGAACGCCTCGATCGCTTCGGGCGTCGGGTTTTTCATGGAGCGCACGGCCGCCTCGATCGTATCGCACAGAAGGACGATCGCGCCTTCCTTCGTCGACGGCGGATCGGAATCATAGCGGAAATCCGCCACGTCAACCGGGCGTCCTTCGGCTTCCTTGAGCGCTTTCGTATAGAAAAACATAACGGGGGTATTGCCGTGATGCTCCTGGATAATGCGAATCACTTCGCGCGGAAGATGGTATTGACGGGCCAGCGTCGCGCCGTCGCGGGCATGGGAAATAACGATCTGCGCGGCGGTGTACGGATCGGTCTCCACCAGCCTGTTTTCCCCCCCGAGCTGGTTTTCCTTAAAGTACAGCGGCCTGCGCAGTTTCCCGATGTCGTGATAATAACCGCCGACCCTTGCCAGAAGCGGATTCGCGCCGATCGCTTCAGCGGACGCCTCCGCCAGGTTGGATACCACGATCGAGTGATGGTATGTGCCGGGCGCTTCCAGCAGCAGCCTGTGCAGCAGCGGATGGTTGGGATTGCTGAGCTCCATGAGCTTCGTCGTCGTCGGAAGATTGAAAAGCAGCTCAAGCAGCGGCTGGATCGCGATGCACAGCACCCCGGCGATCGCTCCGCCCGCCAATCCCCACATGGAATTGAGCAGCACGGTATCCATGCCGGAGCTTGTAAGCAGCCCGAGGGAAAGCATCACGGCCGCATTGCAGAGGCCGGCAACGACACCGGCGATGATCACGCGGATCCTGTTGCTGTGCATGTATACCAGCGAAGCGCTGATCGTTCCGGAGCACAGCCCGCAGGCGAGGAGCTTGATCATTTCGCTGTTGTAAGAAACGGTGCCGCCGTACGCGAGCGCGCTGACCAGCACGGCGATGGCGGCGTTGAATATGATCGCGGGGATCAGCCCGAGCATGGAAGAAAGCAGCATGGCCGTAAGCACGACGGGCGCGAGATATATATTGAATATCCGGGCGGCGAAGCACGCGCCGTACGTCACGATGATGATGATAAACAGAAGCGTGAGGCGCTTGATATCGTATACGATCTCCTTGCAGAGGATGCGAAGCATGATCAGCGCGGTGGAAAGCGCGAGGATCACGAGGAAAACGGCGCCGAAGTAAATCGTGATATCGATGCTCGTATTGCTCAGCATGCCCATGCTGGAGAGCATTTCATACTGATAGCGCTCTACCCTGCCCTCGCCTTTTACGACGATGTTCTGTCCCTGTTTGTATACGACGGGTTCCACTTCGGCGCGAGCCTGCGCGCGGGCGGCCTCGGTCGCTTCCTGATCGATGACGATGTTCGGGCGGATCACCTCGTTGAGCAGCGGCTGAACGACGTTTTGCAGCAGGCTCGTATCGATGCGGTATCCGACGATCTGCATGATATTGCTGACGGCCAGGTATTCCGATCCCTCTATGACGTACCCGGACATGGTGTTGATGATCGCGTCGCTGACGCTCGAATACATATCCGCAAGGTCTTCGCGCGTGGTATTGAGCAGCGTGCGGAGCTGATAATCCCGCAGGTAGAGGGATGTTACGATCGTGCGGGCGTATTCAAGCTCTTCGGCGGTATAGCGGCGCGTCGGGCCGTAATCGTCCAGCTTTTCGCTGTATTGAATGGCGGAATCGAACTGTCCGTAAATCTGCGCCAGGTCCGCCATCACCAATTCGGTCACGCCCTCCAGCGTGACGTAAGTGGGCTGAACGGCGTTTTCGGCGGCTTCCCGCAGCGATTCCGTTGTGATTTCATCCACAACGTCGCGCGTGGCGGTGATCGTGTGCGTGGGCACCATGCCCACGGATATGTTATAACGCACGGGCGTTACGGCAAATGTGCAGATCACGGACATGAGCAGGATGCCGCAGACGCTGATCAACGTGCGCCAGGAAAAAGCGGCGCGCATAAAGCGCAGATACAGCTGTCGGATTCGCTGCGCGGCCCGTTTGAGCCTGATTTGCATCAGAGAAGAAGAAGTACGGCTCATTTTACGCCCTCATTCCTTTCGTACGTCTCATAAGCCCGCACAATACGCTGAACCAGCTCATGCCGCACGACGTCCTTTGCCGTAAGCTCCACGACGGCCACGCCGCTGACATCCTTCAGCACCTCGATCGCCTCGCTCAATCCGCTTTTCTTATCGCGCGGCAGATCGGTCTGCGAAATATCGCCGGTCACGACGCAGCGCGAATTGGCTCCCAGGCGCGTCAAAAACATCTTCATCTGTTCCGGCGTGGCGTTCTGCGCCTCGTCAAGGATGATAAACGCGTCGTTCAGCGTTCTTCCGCGCATAAACGCAAGCGGCGCGACCTCGACGGTCCCGCGTTCGGCCAGCTTCTGATACGCGTCGGTTCCCATCAGCTCGTACAGCGCGTCGTAGAGCGGCCGGAGATACGGATCGACCTTCTGCGACATATCGCCCGGAAGGAAGCCGAGCTTTTCGCCCGCTTCCACGGCGGGGCGCGTCAATACGATGCGCTCGATCTCTTTATTTTTAAGCGCGACCACCGCAAGGCACATGGCGAGATATGTTTTTCCCGTGCCGGCCGGGCCGATCGTGAGCGTCAGCTCATGCGTGCGCACGGCCTGCACATACGCGCGCTGTCCGACCGTTTTACTGCGGATCGGGCGTCCGCGATGCGTAAAGGCAATGACGTCGTTGCCGTCAAGCTGATCCAGCTCGACGATTTTTCCTTCTTTCGCCAGCTGCACCGCGTAACGGATCCTCAGCGGATCGATGGTTTCCCCGCGCGAAAGGCCGGCAAGCAGGCGCTCGATCACCTGCTCGGCAAGCGCGATATGCTCGGCGTCTCCCGTCAGGCGCAGTTCCTGGCCGCGAAGCATGGCGGATACGGAAAGCTCCTGCTCCAGCACGCTCATATTGCGGTCGTTCATGCCAAACAGCTTCTGATAAGATTCAATATTTTCCAGTGACAACAGCAATTGTACATTATCTCCTAATCGGGTATCTGCGGCGAAAAAACGCCTGTTTCGGCGATCAGCTCCGCAGTAGCGGTTGCTTGAATAGTATCCCCTTCTATCATACAGCAATTCAGCCATTTGTCAATGATTTCGTCGTTTTTATCGCATAAAGAAAGCAGTTTCCGCATCGCAAGACGGCCCGCTTCGCTTTTGGCGCTCTCCCAGTCGGCTTCCTCTTTTTCAAGCGCCGTTTCCTTATATATTGTTTTCTCCATCCACACGGGGATCCATGCACCGCCGATCGGGAAGGTCTCCGTCAGTTTGTCGCAGGCAAGGTATTCCGGTTCGCTGCCGCTGCGGACCGCGCCCCAGGGACATAAGAACGCTTTCACGACGGTCTCCCTTCCCGTCGGAACCGATACCGTCTTTCCGGCGTATACGAGCGCGTCGGCGCTCTTCCACGTCCTTACGCGTATCTCTCCCTTTGCGCGCACCGCCTCCCTGCGTCCGTCTTCCCTGTTTTCGTATCCGTATATCAGCGTTTGCCCTTTTTTTACCGTATCGCCGGGACGGACGGCCGCCGTCCCCTGAAAGACGCGGACGGACTGCACGATCCCGTCGCTCGAAGCAATCACGTCTCCGGGCCGCGTGTCGAAAGCGTCCCCCTCCGCTACGACGCTCCGCGTAATATCGATATCCAGAACCACGCCCCGTATTTTCGCGCGCACCCAGGTTATTTCCGGCAGGCGGTACAGCAGGCTTTCGCACATATCCTGCAGATCGATCCGGGATTTGCGCGTAAAGGGAGCGATACCGTTTTCCCTGAGCCAGGCGTTGATTTCGCCCCGATAGCTCCCCGCTCCGTCGATATCGATTTTCCAGACAAGCCGCAGCGAAAAAAGCGCCAGCGCGACAAAAACGGCGCAGGCCGCGACCGCCGCTTTCCGTCCATGCAGATACCTGAGTTTTTTCATCACGCCTTCCGGCGGCATTCTTTCGTATTCAAACCCCAGCCTTTGCAGGGATTCTTCCAGTCGTCCGCACTGATCCGGCGATACCGAAAAAGATACGCGCCGAACGTTTTCCCATGCGATCCCGTACAGCGCGAAGCCTTCGCCGCGCAGCGTATTGAGCAGCTTTTCCGCGCCCGCGCCGGTGATACGATAGGGATACAAAAGCCTCTTCTTCATAGAAACTCCAGCTGTTTTATCCGGCCTGTCACAACGATATCCCGTTCGCCGTATTCGCTTATTTCCAGCGTTTCTCCCGATACGGACAGCTTCCCGTCGGCAAGGCGCAGCAGAAGCTTCGTATCCGAATAGGCCAGGATGCCGCGATGCTCTTCCACGAGGAGCCGATCCTTTCCGCTGATCACGACGCGGACGCCGCCGAACCCCGATACGCCCGAAAAATCCCCAAGCATACAAATACCCCCTTCGCATTCTATGCGAGGGGGGTGTAAAAATGCATGCAGTATGTCAGATCTTGAACTGCGCGATATCCTTTTCCAGCTCGTCGCAGGAATCGGTGTATACTTCCAGCACGATCGGACGGCCCAGATCCAGGGAGAAGATGCCCAGAATGGATTTTGCGTCCACGACATGGCGGCCGGCGCGCAGATCCATATCGTACGGATAGCGATTGACGATGCTGACAAAGGCTTTTACTTCTTCAGCAAAGCTCAGTTTGATCGGAATGGATTTCATATTGTTACGCTCCTTTTGTGCGTGATTATTTTTCGCTCCCTATTATACTTGAACCGCGACAGAAAATCAAGCATTATTGCGAAGCTTTTCCATGGAGAGGTCGAGACGGCGCATTGTCTCGTTTTTGCCGAGCAGATAGGCGATTTCAAAGGCTCCGCCGGGCGTGGAGGCCAGCCCGCTGATGGCGATGCGCAGGGGCCAGAGCACGGCGCCGTTCTTTTTTCCGCTTTCGGCGATCGCGCTCATCACCGTATCGTGGATAGCCGTCTCGTTCCAGTCCCCGATCCCTTCCAGAACGGGCCTGACCAGCGCGAGCGATTCCGCCGCCACTTCGGGATTGGTCTTCATCTTTTTATTGTTGTACAGGTCCAGATCGTACTCCGGCATTTCGGCCAGGAAGCGGACCATATCCGGCACCCTGCCAAACACCTCCGTGCGGCTCTGCATCAGCTCGGCCAGGCGCTTGTAATCGATGTTCTTCCCGGCAAGCGCTTTATCGAACCACGGCGTGACCATTTCAAGGTACGCGTCAAAGGGCAGCTTGCGGATATATTCGGCGTTGAACCAGGTCAGCTTGTCGATATCGAAAATGCCGGGAGATTTATTGAGGCGGCTGACGTCGAATACCTCCTCCAGCTCGCCGAGGGTGAAGAACTCACGCTCGTCCCCCGGGTTCCAGCCGACAAGCGCCAGATAATTGATCAGCGCTTCCTTCAGATAGCCCTTCTCGATAAAATCGGAATAATAGGCGTCGCCGTCGCGCTTGGACAGCTTATGCGTGGCGTCGCGCATCACGGTGGGAAGATGGATGTACTGCGGAATCTCCCAGCCGAAGGCGTTGTACAGGAAGTTGTAGCGCGGAGTGGAACTCAGATATTCCATGCCGCGGATCACATGGCTGATATGCATCAGGTGATCGTCGATCACGTTGGCGAAGTTATAGGTGGGCATGCCATCCTGCTTGATCAGCACCATATCGTCCATGGTATCGCTGTTGGGGAAGGTCATATCGCCGAACACCATATCGTGATAGCTGCTCGTCCCCTCGGTCGGCGCGTTCATGCGGATCACATAGGGCGTGCCTGCGGCAAGCTTCTCGGCAATTTCCTCTTTGGAAAGGCGCAGGCAGTGCTTGTCGTATTTGAAGGTTTCGCCCCGGGCTTCGGCCGCCTGACGGCGCTGATCGAGCTCTTCCTTTGTGCAGAAGCAGTAGTAAGCGTGTCCGCTTTCCACAAGCTGTTTCGCGTAGGGAAGATACAGATCCTTGCGCTCGCTCTGGATATAGGGGCCGTAATCGCCGCCGATATCCGGGCCCTCGTCCCAGTTGATGCCGCAGTCGCGCAGCGTATCGTAAATCACCTGCGTCGCGCCTTCCACGAAGCGCTCCTGGTCGGTATCCTCGATGCGCAGGATGAATTTTCCGCCGTTTTTGCGGGCGAGCAAATACTCATACAGCGCGGTGCGCAATCCGCCCAGATGCATAAAACCCGTTGGAGAGGGCGCGAAACGTGTACGGAACTCCATTTTGAACATATCCTTTCGTGCGTGTAATTATTTAACGGTAAAGCTGCTCTTCAGGCTGACCACGCGGTTGTACACGGCGTGCGTATTCGTGCTGTCCGGATCCTTGCAGAAATACCCGTTGCGCAGGAACTGGAAGGAATCGCCGGCTTTCGCGGAGATCAGCGCGTGCTCGCAGTATCCGTTGACCACCTTCAGAGAATCAGGATTCAGGAAAGCGGTCACGTCTTTCTTTGCTTCGGGAGACGCCGTATCCCATTCCTCTGTCATCAGCTGATCGTAAAGCCGCGCTTCAAACGCCGCGCAATCCCTGGCGTTCACCCAATGAATGGTGCCCTTCACCTTGCGGTTGGCGCCTTCGCTGCCGCTGCGGGAATCCAGATCGACCGAGCATTCGACATGATCGACGCTGCCGTCCTCCGCGTGGACGACCTTTTCGCACTTGATGATATACGCGCCCTTCAGGCGGACCTCGCCTTCGGGCTTCAGGCGGAAGAATTTCTTGGGCGGCTCCTCCATGAAGTCTTCCCGCTCGATCCAGATCTCCTTGCTGATCGTGACGCTGCGTCCGCCCATTTCGGGCTTGTCCGGATGGTTTTCCATCGTCAGCGTATCCTGCCAATCGTCGGGCACGTTGGTCAGAACGACTTTCAGCGGATCGAGCACCGCCATGACGCGCGGGCAGGTATTGCCGAGCTCGTCGCGCACGCACGCGTCCAGCATAGCTACGTCAACGGTGGAATCCACCTTGGAAAGTCCCACCTGTTCCACGAAGTTGCGGATCGCCGCGCCCGGATAGCCGCGGCGGCGCATGGCGCTCAGCGTGGGCATGCGGGGATCGTCCCAGCCGGAAACGTAGTGTTCCTCCACCAGGCGGCGGAGATGGCGCTTGCTCATCACGGTACGGGTTATATTGAGACGGGCAAATTCGATCTGGCGCGGGCCGTGATAGATCTTTCCGTTTACCATACTTTCCTTATGGAAGCCGGCGTTCTCAACCACCCAGTCATACAGCGGACGGTGATTTTCAAACTCCAGCGAGCACAGGGAATGCGTGATGCCCTCCAGGGCGTCGCTGATCGGATGGGCATAGTCGTACATGGGATAGATGCACCATTTATTGCCCGTCCTCCAATGCTCCTTATAGAGGATGCGGTACATGGCCGGGTCGCGCATGTTGATATTCGGCGACGCCATATCGATCTTCGCGCGCAGGATGTAGCGGCCTTCCGGGAATTCGCCCGCCCGCATCCTGCGGAAGAGATCGAGGCTTTCCTCCGCGGGACGGTCGCGCCAGGGGGAATTGACGCCGGGCGTGGTCAGCGTTCCGCGGTATTCGGTCATCTGTTCGGGGGTCAGCTCGTCCACGTACGCAAGGCCGCGGCGAATGAAATCCTCGGCTATTTCGTAGAGCCTGTCATAATAATCGCTCGCAAAGAAGAGCCCGCCGTTCCAATGGAATCCAAGCCATTCGATATCGCGCTTGATGCCCTCGGCGTATTCGGTGTCTTCCTTGGCGGGGTTCGTATCGTCGAAGCGTAGGTTGCAAAGGCCGTTATATTTTTCGGCGGTGCCGAAATCCGTAATCAGCGCCTTGCAGTGTCCGATATGCAGGTATCCGTTGGGCTCGGGCGGAAAACGGGTATGGATTTGCTGGCAGCGCTCGCTTGCCAGATCCTGGTCAATGGCGTCCCATATAAAGTTGGTGCGCTCGAGCGTTGTTTCATCCATAATTGATCCCTCCGTTTACATCAGCTGAGATATGATAATAAACCGCAATTTCTGCGGTCCCGCATATTATATCGAATTTTCGTTTCAATTACAAGGGGAAAAGCCAAAAACAGGGCTTCCCGGACAAATATTCTTTCCGGAAACATGCCGGTTTATTGCGTAATTTTGGCGTTTTTCCCTCTTTACGAATCGTCCGTATTCTGTTATAATATTTTTGTTATACTTGCTTTGATGGGGACGGGCGCGGAAAAGCGCTTGCAGCGAGCCGGGGCGGATGGAAGCCCGGCAGCGGCTGCCGCAGCCGGATCACCCCGGAGCATTGGGCCAATCCCCCACGGCCGTCCCCGTTACCGGACGAAAAGCGGACGCTTCAAGCGTCAATTTGGGTGGTACCGCGGCCTGTCCGTCCCATTGGGCGGACGGGCTTTTCATTTTACTGAAAGGAGCAGGACAATGTACAAAAAAGTAACGACCGACATGAATTTCACCGCCCGTGAAAAAGAAGTTCTCTCTTTCTGGAGGGAAAACCAGATCGAGCAGAAGAGCTTTCAGCTCCGCGAGGGCTGCGATAAATTCACTTTCTTCGACGGGCCTCCGACCGCCAACGGAAAGCCGCATATCGGCCACGTGCTGACCCGCGCCATCAAGGATCTGATCCCGCGCTATCAGACCATGAAGGGCAAAAACGTGCTGCGCATCGCCGGCTGGGATACCCACGGCCTGCCCGTCGAGCTCGAAGTCGAAAAGAAGCTGGGTCTGGACGGAAAGCCGCAGATCGAAAAATACGGCATCGAGCCCTTCATCAAGGAATGCAAGGAAAGCGTGTGGAAATACCTCCATCTTTGGGAGGACATGTCCGAGCGCGTCGGCTTCTGGGTGGATATGAAGCACCCCTACGTCACCTACCACGACAGCTATATCGAGTCCGTGTGGTGGAGCCTGAAGCAGATCGCCGACAAGGGCATGATCTATAAAGGGCACAAGATCGTTCCCTACTGCCCCCGCTGCGGCACCGCCCTTTCCTCCCACGAGGTTGCGCAGGGCTATAAGAACGTGAAAGAAGTTTCCGCCTTCGTCCGCTTCAAAGTAAAGGATGAGGACAACACCTATCTTCTGGCCTGGACCACCACGCCCTGGACGCTGCCAAGCAACCTGGCGCTGTGCGTCAATCCCCGGGAAACCTATTGCCGCGTAAAATCCAGCGAAGGCTGCACCTACATCATGGCCAAAGCCCTGGTGGAAAAAGTACTGGAAGGCAAGGAGCCCGAGATCGTGGCCGAAATGACCGGCAACGACCTGCGCGGCCTGGAGTACGAGCCGCTCTATCGCTTCGTCGAGCCCGATAAAAAAGCGTGGTTCGTTGTCAGCGACGATTATGTGACCATGGAGGACGGCTCCGGCATCGTGCATATCGCTCCCGCATACGGCGAGGACGACAACCGCGTGTGCCGCGAGAACGGCGTGCCTTTCGTGAACCTGGTGGACGCTCAGGGCAAATTCATCGCAGAGACCGCCTGGGCCGGCATGTTCGTAAAGGACGCCGATCCCCTGATCCTCAAGGATCTGAAGGAGCGCGGGCTGCTTTTCGCCGCCGTTCCCTTCGCGCATGATTATCCCTTCTGCTGGCGCTGCGATACCCCGCTGCTCTATTACGCGCGCCCCACCTGGTTCATCCGCATGACCGCCGTGCGCGACAACCTGGTGGCCAATAACCGCTCGGTCAACTGGATGCCCGACAACATCAAGGAAGGCCGCATGGGCAACTTCCTTGAAAACGTGGTGGACTGGGGCCTCTCCCGCGAGCGCTACTGGGGCACGCCGCTGCCCATCTGGCTGTGCGACGAGGGCCATATGCACGTGATCGGCAGCAAGCAGGAGCTGCTGGATATGGCGATCGGCGAGGTGAACCTGCCCGAACTGCACCGGCCTTACATCGACGAGGTCGTTATCAAGTGCCCCCGCTGCGGCAAGCCCATGCGCCGCACGAAGGAAGTCATCGACTGCTGGTACGATTCCGGCTCCATGCCGTTCGCCCAGTGGCATTATCCCTTTGAAAACAAAGAGAAATTTGAAGAACGCTTCCCGGCCGATTTCATCAGCGAAGCCATCGACCAGACCCGCGGATGGTTCTATACGCTGCTGGCGATTTCCACCCAGCTGTTCGGTCAGTCTCCCTTCAAAAACTGCCTGGTTCTCGGCCACGTGCAGGACGCCGAAGGCCGCAAGATGAGCAAGCACCTCGGCAACGTCGTCGATCCCTGGGACGTATTGGATGATCAGGGCGCCGACGCCGTGCGCTGGTACTTCTACGCCGCCAGCGCGCCCTGGCTGCCCAGCCGTTTCAGCAAGGAAAACGTCTCGGAATACCAGCGCAAGTTCATGGGCACGCTGTGGAACGCCTATTACTTCTATGTACTCTACGCCGATATCGACCGGTTTGATCCGACCAAACACGATATCAAAACAGCACAGCTGAGCCTGATGGACAAATGGGTGCTGAGCCGCCTGAACACGCTGGTCAAGGGCGTGGACGACGATCTTGCCAATTACCGCATCCCCGAAGCCTGCCGCAAGCTGACCGATTTTGTGGACGACCTGTCCAACTGGTATATCCGCCTTGGCCGCGACCGCTTCTGGGGCAAGGGCATGGAAGGCGACAAAGAAGCCGCGTTTGTCACGCTGTATACCGTGCTTTCCACGCTTTCCCGCCTGATCGCTCCCTTCGTGCCCTTCATGGCGGAGAGCATCTACCAGAACATCGTCCGCACCGTCGATAAGAACGCGCCCGAAAGCGTGCATCTGTGCGATTTCCCTGTCTGCGACGAAGCCATGATCGACGCCGATATCGAGCGCCAGATGGCCGCCGTCGAAAACGTCGTGGTGCTCGGCCGCTCCTGCCGCAACCTCAGCAACATCAAGGTGCGTCAGCCGCTGAACAACCTCTACGTCGCCGGCGCGAAATTCAGCGAAGCCTATCAGACGCTGGTGGCCGACGAGCTGAACATCAAGCAGGTTCATTTCATCCAGAACGCAAGCGAATTCGTCAGCTATGACCTCAAGCCCAACTTCTTCACCCTGAAAACCCGCTACGGCAAATTCCTGGGCCGCATGCGCGGAGAACTGCAGAAGCTGAACGGCGCAGCCGTGGTCGCCGCCTTTGAAAAGGGCGAAACGGTCTCGCTCCGCATGGATGATACCGATATCGTTCTCAATAAAGAAGATATCCTGGTCGAAGCCGTGAAGAAGGAAGGCTATACCTCGCAGGTGGACGGCGCGCTGACCGTGGTGCTGGATACCACGCTGACGCCCGCGCTGATCGAGGAAGGCTACGCGCGCGAATTCGTCAGCAAGGTGCAGTCCATGCGCAAGGACGCAGGTTTCGACGTTACCGACCGCATCGCCATCACCTGCAGCTGCGGCGACGCGCTGAAAGCCGCGCTGGAAAACGGCCGCGACATCGTGCTTTCCGGCGTGCTGGCCGACAGCCTGACCATCGGTGAAGCGGAAGGCGAAGCCGTGAAGGAATGGGATATCAACGGAGAAAGCGCCGTAATCGGCGTAAAGAGGGTATAAATGTTCATCGCCGATCAATGGCAATCCTTTGAAGTGCTCGACACCGGAAACGGCGAAAAGCTGGAACGCTGGGGAAAATACGTGCTTTGCCGGCCCGATCCCCAGGTCATCTGGCCCCAGGCCGATCCCTCGGCCTGGGACGCCGCGCAGGCGCGTTATTACCGCAGCGACCGCGGAGGCGGTGAATGGCGTTTCCGCGAAAAGCTGCCCGAGCGCTGGCAGATCAGCTATAAAGATCTCAAATTCCATGTAAAACCGACCGGTTTCAAGCATACCGGCCTGTTTCCCGAGCAGGCCGCCAACTGGGACTGGATGCGCGGCCTGATCAAGGGACGCGGCGGCCGGGCCAAGGTGCTGAACCTGTTCGCGTACACCGGCGGAGCCACGGTGGCCTGCGCCGCCGAGGGCGCGCACGTCACGCACGTCGACGCCGCGAAGGGCATGGTGCAGTGGGCCAAGGAAAACCGCGAGCTCAGCGGAATCCCCGAAACGAGCTGCCGCTTTATCGTGGAAGACGCGCTCGCCTTCGTCCGCCGCGAGATCCGCCGCGGGAACGCCTACGACGGCATCCTGATGGACCCGCCCAGCTACGGGCGCGGGCCGGGCGGCGAGGTATGGAAGCTCGAAAACGAGCTTTACACGCTGGTGGACACCTGCGCCCAGGCGCTGAGCGAGCATCCGCTCTTCTTCCTTGTCAACAGCTACACCACGGGCTTTCAGCCCGCCGTATTGCACAACATCATCAATCGCGCCGTCGTGTCGCGGCGCGGCGGATCCGTCGACGCGCAGGAAGTCGTCCTGCCGGTCCGTTCCGGCGGCGTGCTTCCCTGCGGGGCCAGCGGACGCTGGCAGCTCAGGTAAACCCATCTTCAAAACGAAAGGAAAAACGAATGAGCGAAATCATGAAGGAACCGGCCGTTCTCTTTGAGGACAATCACATCGTCGTGGTCGTAAAGCCCGCCAACATGCTGGTTCAGGGAGATAATACCGGCGATGAAGATCTGCTTACTTGGGTCAAACGCTACGTCAAGGAAAAGTACAACAAACCGGGAGAAGCCTTTATCGGTCTGGTTCATCGCATGGACCGTCCTGTGGGCGGCCTGCTGGTCTTTGCCCGCACGAGCAAAGCGGCCTCGCGCCTTTCCGAGCAGGTGCGCACGCACGAGCTGTGCCGCGAATACGTTTGCGTATGCCAAGGCGACGCGCCCGACCGGTTTACCCTGCGCGACTGGCTGCAAAAGGACGAAGCCAGCAACATGGTCAAGGTTATTCCGCCCTACCTGAAGCTGCAGGGAAAGGAAGCCATCCTGCACGGGCGCTGCGTCGTGCATCGCAGCGAGCATTCTCTGGTATGCATCCGCCTGGAAACGGGCCGCGCGCATCAGATCCGGGTTCAGATGCAGCACGCCGGGCATCCGCTCTGGGGCGACAACCGCTACGGAAACGGAAAACGCGGCCAGCAGATCGCCTTATGGGGCATGCGCCTGACGCTCAAGCATCCCATCACGGGCGAAAACATGCTCTTTATCGCGCCGCCTCCCGAAACCGCGCCATGGACCGCTTTTACGCGCGAGCTCGACGGCCTGGAAAGCATCTGGCCGCAAATCATCTTTGAATCGCAGGAGAACGTATGAATCAGCCGCTGACTTTCGAGATCAGAAAGCGGGATATCCGATCCCGCGCGCGCCTGGGCGTGGTGCATACCCCGCACGGGGATATTCAGACGCCCATTTATATGCCGGTCGGCACGCAGGGCGTGGTAAAAGCCATGACCAGCCGGGAAATGCACGAGATCGGCACGCAGATCCTGCTCTCCAACACCTATCATCTGCACCTGCGCCCCGGGGAAGACCTGATCGCCGAGGCGGGCGGTCTGCACGCGTTCATGAACTGGAACAAGCCCATCCTGACCGACAGCGGCGGTTTCCAAGTCTTTTCGCTCGCGTCGCTGCGCAAGATCACCGAACAGGGCGTCGCTTTCCAGAGCCATCTGGACGGCAGCAAGCGCTTTCTTTCTCCCGAGGAATCCATGCGCGTGCAGCAGGCGCTGGGCTCCGATATCGCCATGGCCTTTGACGTATGCTCCGCCTATCCGTGCGATTACAAAACCGCAAAAGAGGCGATGGAGCGCACGCATCGCTGGGCTGAACGCTGCAAGCAGTACCACACCCGCGAGGATCAGGCGCTTTTCGGCATCGTGCAGGGCGCGTTTTACAAGGATCTTCGCATCGAAAGCGCGAAAACACTCTCCGATATGGATTTCCCGGGCTACGGCATCGGCGGTCTTTCGGTAGGCGAACCGAAGCCCGTCATGTACGAAATGCTGGACGAGCTGGTTCCCTGTCTGCCGGACGATAAGCCGCATTATCTAATGGGCGTCGGCACACCCGATTGCCTGCTCGAAGGCGTGTTGCGCGGCGTGGACATGTTCGACTGCGTCCTTGCCACGCGCATCGCCCGCAACGGCACGGTGTTCACCAAGCACGGGCGCATGGTGATCCGCAACGCGGAGTACGCGCGCGATTTCCGGCCCATCGAGGAGGACTGCGACTGCTACGCCTGCCGGAATCACACAAGGGCGTACATCCGCCATCTGCTGAAGGTCGGCGAGATCACCGGCGGTCGCCTCGCCAGCATCCACAATCTGCGCTTCCTGCTCAGAATGATGGAAGATATCCGCACCGCCATCGCGGAAGACAGGCTGGAAGAATACCGCAGGGATTTCTATAACCGTTACGATATGACGCGCAACTTCTGACGCCGTTTCGCTCCGTTAATTAACGCCACATTCCTCATCGATGCGGCGTTCTTTATATTATCCGAACGCAACGTCGAGCGCCGTCATCAGCGCGAACCCCGCCATGGTGAACAGCGTCATCATGCTCTTATTTGCGTCGTTCTGGCTTTCGGGGATCAGTTCTTCAGACACCACAAACACCATCGCGCCCGCCGCGAAGGACAGCATAAAAGGCATGAGCGTTCTGATTCCCAGCACGAGCAGCGCTCCGATCAAGCCCGAAATCGGCTCCACGGCCCCGCTCAGCTGTCCCCAGAAAAAAGCGTTCGCTTTGCTTCTCCCTTCGCGCAGCATCGGCACGCTGATCGCCATGCCCTCCGGGATATTCTGTAAGCCGATGCCCACGGCCAGCATGCACGCGGCCGAAAGCGCAGCGCCGTTCAGCCCATAAGCAAGCGATCCGAACGCGACCCCCACGGCCATTCCCTCCGGGATGTTGTGAATCGTGATCGAAAGCAGCAGCATCGCGCATCTTTTGCTGGATACGGGATATTGTCCGTTTGCCCTGTCCTTCAGACAGTATATCCTGTCGCTCAGCGCCAGCAGCGCGCCGCCGCTCAGAAAACCCGAGCAGAGCGTGACCCAGGCGTTCATTTTCATTTCCCGGCACATTGCCGCGCCAGGCTCCAGCAGCGACCAGTAGGAAGCCGCAAGCATCACCCCGCCCGCGAATCCCAGCATACCGTTCAGTATCCGTTTATCCGGCTGTCTGAATAAAAACACTGCCGCAGCGCCAAGCGCGGTAAGGCCCCAAGTAAAAAGCGTGGCGATCAGCGCTTGCAGCGCATGCGGCATGGAAGAAAAAAGCATCCACATCGGGAAAAACTCCTTTTATCCGTTTTCTGCATCCTATGCCGCCGAAGAAATATCGGTGATTTGGTATTTATGATTGCAACCGAACGCAAAATATGGTATATTAAGATGTAAATCTATGCGGCAGCGCCGCAATGAAAAACTGGAGGATACAAACACTATGGCACGCAATCAATTTGGCGGTTTTGGCGGTCCAAATATACAGCAGCTGATGAAGCAGGCGCAGAAAATGCAGCAGCAGATGGAAAAGGCTCAGGAAGAGCTTGACGCCAAGGAATATGAAGCCACTTCGGGCGGCGGCATGGTGACCTGCCGCATCAACGGCAAGCGCGAGATCGTCTCCCTTTCCATCAAGCCCGAAGCCGTCGATCCCGACGATGTGGAAATGCTGCAGGATATGATCATCGCCGCGGTCAACGAAGCGCTTCGCCAGGGCGAGGAAGCCCGCGAACAGACGATGTCCGCCATGGCTCCCAAGGGCATGGGCGGCATGTTCTGATGAACGGCACGGTTGAACCGATCGCGCGCATGGCGGCTCAGCTTGCGCGCCTTCCCGGCATCGGACAAAAAAGCGCGCAGCGTCTTGCCTACCATATCGCTGGCATGCCGGAACAGGACGTTCACGACCTGGCCGCCGCCATCTGGCAGGGACGAAAGGCCGTGCATTATTGCAGCATCTGCGGCAATTATACGCAGGACAGCGTCTGCGCGATCTGCCGGGATGAAAAAAGGCAAAACGGACAGATCTGCGTGGTGCGCGATCCCCGCGACGTCGCCGCCATGGAACGTATGCGTGATTATCAAGGAAGATATCACGTCCTTTTGGGCACCCTTTCCCCCATGAACGGCGTCGGTCCGGACGATATCCGCATCCGCGAGCTGATCCAGCGTCTCGGGACGGAAAAGGTGGACGAAGTGATCCTGGCAACCAACCCCGATATCGAGGGCGAAGCCACCGCTTCCTATATCGCAAGGCTGATCAAGCCCATGGGCATTCTCGTGACCCGTATCGCGCACGGCGTTCCGGTGGGCAGCGATCTGGAATACGCGGATGAAATCACGCTCTCAAAAGCAATGGAAGGCAGGCGCGAAATATAATGCTGCATTTTTCTTACGGCGTTATGGGCTCCAGCAAATCGGCCATGCTGCTGATGCAGCACTACAATCACGCCCGGCTGGGGCATTACGTCGCCCTGATCAAGCCTTCCATCGATACGCGCATCGACAGCAGCACGGTCTATTCGCGGGCCGGCTTGCACGCGCAGGCCGATATCGTCCTGTATCCGGATCAGAGCGTATATGAACAGCTGATGTGGCTTTCGGCGCGGAACGGCCGCAACGATCTTCCGTACGTTTTCATCGACGAAGCGCAGTTTCTTACCGAAAAACAGGTGGAAGAAATCGCCGATCTCGCGCTGAACGAGGAAATATACTGCTTCGGCCTGAAAACCGATTTTATGGGCAATTTCTTTCCCGGCTCCGCGGCGCTGATGCGCCTTGCCGAGGATATTTCCGAGGTTCCGGGAGGGCTTTGCTGGTGCGGGGCGAAAGCGACCATGAACACGCGCATCGACTCCGCCGGAAACGTGCTTCGGACCGGCGATCAGATCCTGATCGACAATCAGCAGGAAATCCGTTACATCGGGCTTTGCTACCGACATTGGAAGATGGGAAAATCGCATGTTTAACGATCTTACTGCCTACGCGCCGCTGCTGGCGCTCTGTATCCTGCTGATAGATCTCTTTCTTTTGATCCTGCTTCTCTTCCGCCATCACAGAACGGTCAGGCAGTCGGAGGAATCGTTAAGACATCAGCAGCAGCAGACTGCCGCCCAGCTTTCCGCGCTCGAAGAGCATCTGCGGAACGAATTTGCCCGCCAGCAGCAATCCTATATCGCCGCGTCGGCGGAATACGCGCGCGGAACGGAGCAGCGCATGGATATGCTCGGCACGCGGCTCGACGTATTCGATCAGTCGCAGGACATACGGCTTCACCGCATGGCCTCCGTATTGGATGAAAAGCTGAGCGCGAACGATCAGAGAGCCGAGCAGCTCCGCTCGGCGCTGAACGCCGGCATGGAAAAGCTCCAGCGTGAAAACGCCGAAAAGCTGGATCAGATGCGTCAGACCGTGGATGAAAAGCTGCATGAAACGCTGAACAGGCGGCTGGGCGAGAGCTTTTCCCTGGTCAACGAGCGCCTGGAGCAGGTGTACAAGGGACTGGGTGAAATGCATACGCTCGCCACCGGCGTCGGCGATCTGAAGCGGGTCCTGACCAATGTGAAAACCCGCGGCATCTGGGGAGAAGTGCAGCTCGGTTCGCTTCTCTCGCAAATCCTCGCGCCCTCTCAGTACGCAGAAAACGTACAGGTGATCCCGCGCAGTCCCGAACGCGTGGAATATGCCATTATCCTTCCCGGCTCGCAGGACGGCAGCTCCGTTTATCTGCCGATCGACTCGAAGTATCCCCTGGAATCCTACGAGCGCCTGCAATCGGCGGCCGAAAGCGGCGATGCGGAAGCCGTCGGTCAGGCTTTCAACGGCCTTTGCGCCGCAATACGGACCGAGGCGAAAAGGATCTCCCAGAAATATATCGAGCCGCCCTTTACAACCGATTTCGCCATCATGTTTTTAGCCACCGAAGGGCTGTACGCCGAAGCGCTGCGCGCAAGAGGGCTCATGGATGAATTGCAGCAGAAATACCGCATCCTGATCGCAGGCCCTTCCACGCTGACCGCGCTGCTCAACAGCCTGCAGGTCGGTTTCCGCACGCTCGCGATCGAGCAGCGCTCCGCTGAGGTATGGCAGCTGCTTGGAACGGTAAAGACCGAATTCGGACGGTTCAGCGATCTTTTGGATCAGACCCAGCAGCGCCTGCGTCAGGCCGGTGAAACGATTGAGAAAGCCGCCGTCCGTACCCGCGCGATCAGCCGTCGCCTTCGCGACGTCGAGGAACTCGGCCCGACGAGCGCAAGAAGCGCCCTGCCGCCCGACGGCGCGGACGGAAGCGAAGACCAATAATACTATTCTCAGGATAAAACCTTATCATCTTTGAGCGTCTTTTCCGTTCTGGCGTTGCTTCATTCCGGTCAACGTAGCGCTGCTACGTCTCCCTC
>CACWLY010000017.1 GCA_902761825.1 uncultured Eubacteriales bacterium | reverse complement strand
CACAGCCCCATCGATCAAATGGATCCTCCATTTGATCGAGAGAAACGCCTTTTCCTCTCGTCCCTGCGGGACTCCCGGGCGGAAAAGGCGCAAGGAAAGAATTTTTGCTCTCGCAGGGCATGCACTGCTTCGCAAAAATGCTCCTCGCACCGCGCAGGTCGCTGCTGCGGAGTACACTTGGAGGGGCTGCGGTCCCTCCAAACCACCCCGGGGTTTTCGATTTCCCGGTAATCACTGTTGCTCATTCTTTTATGAGAACCAATATACCTGTTAACAAAGAGGATATTGCAGATTGGCTTCTGCAATATCCCCTTTTTGTGTGCGGATCATGGATCGGGAGCGTGTTTTTCTGTTCGCATCATGGCTCTCAGAACGCGGATCGTATCATACTATTCTCAATCTAAAATCTTATCATCTTTGGGTGTCTTTTCCGTCTTGCGTTGCTTCATTCCGGTCAACGTAGGTCAACGTAGCGCTGCTACGCCTCCCTCCATTCAGCTTAGCCAGGGCGAAAAATCCATCCCAAATCTGATAATCTTTTATACTGAGAATAGTATCAGAAGCTGATATCTATGGAATCGGTATACTGCACGTGCCCGGAGAGATCAGTCAGCCCGAAGCAGTACATATAGCTGCCGGTGGGGATTCTGCTCCAGGACAGCTTGAGGCCCTCCTTGGGGATCGTAATGGCGTTTCCCTGGTACTCCTGCTCGGCGCCGTCGGGAGAGACGGCGGTAAACAGGGGATATACGGTCATACCGGCTTCCAGGGGGATCGAGCCGCGGATGGCGATGCCGTTTTCGTCGTAGCCCTGGGTAGCGCCCAGCAGCTCGGTCTTTCCGTCGGCGTCCTTATTGCCCAGCAGGTACATTTTCAGCCCGTTGATCCGCGCGGGAATGACGAAGCGCATGTTCCCCTCGTCGTCGCCGTACAGGAATTCCGCCCGGACCATCTGATCTTCCAGCATGGGCCAGGAGCCGTCGAACATTGAAAACACGAGGCCCGTGGACCAGTCGACGGCGGTCTGTCCCAGATTGCCCAGGCGGATCACCTGCTCCCCGTCCTTCTTGCTCAGCACGCCGCTGGCGACCGACAGATGATCCAGATCCGCCTTGTTCAGCTGAATGGAATAGATCATCTGCGATTTCAGCGCGGCGGAGGAGAAATAGTAATCGGCCTTTTCCAGGACGTCTTCGGCGGAAATGGCGTCGCTGACGCCCGGCTGGACGTTCTGGTTCTGCTCGCCGGGCTGGTAATAATCGCTTTCGGTATTCAGCAGCCCGGCCCAGATATTGCCCAGCAGCGAGGACGCGGCGGGCGCGGGCGTGGCTGTCGCCTCGGCGGCGGGTTCCTTGGCAGTTTCCGTGAGTCCCGCCCAAATGCTGCCGACGGAAGGCGTCGGGGACGCGACTGCGCTTCCGCTTTCGCTGTATCCGTTCCAGATGCCCGACGAGGAGGACAGGCCGCTCCAGACGGAGCCGGTGGAGGTATTCAGCCCGGCCCAGATGTTTCCGCCGCAGGAATCGAGCGCGTCGCCGAAGCTGCAATAATCCCCGTAATACCCGTCCCAGATATCGCAGAAGGAGCCGGAACAGGAAGAATCGTCATAGTAATCGTCGTAATGGAAGAAGCTGGAAGGCGTATACGACGAGGCGGACATCGAGTAGCCCGAGCCGGCGGTCTGATTGGTGAGACTGACCGCAAGGTCGGCGTAGGACCCCGATTGCTTGCCGTAATACGCCAGTATATCCTTCTTGTCGTTTCTTACGGTAGCGTAGGGCATGAAGAAGGAAAGGCCGTGGGCATAGGAGGCGATATCGCGGGTGGTATAGTTATAGCGTACCGCCTGCTGCGCCGCCTGCTTCAGCCCGGCGCATTCCTCCGGCAGCAGCGCGGAGAAAGCGTCGCACATGTCCACCACGTCCACCAGGTCGGAGGCGTCCTCATCCATGAATTCCCCGAAGGACGTCAGCTGCGTGCGCAGGCGGACGACGCCGGACAGATTGCTCTTGATCAGGGAGGACAGGGCGGAACTGAACGCGTTCACCGCGTCCATCACGGCGGGCATTCTCTCCGTGGCGATCACCGACATGGTGGCCGTTTCGGAGCGGAGCCAGCCCGCGTTTTCGGCGACGTAGGTTTTGGCCATCGTCATGGCGATCTCCTCGGAGGAGATGCCGGGATCGTTGACGATGGGCTTCATCCACGCGTCATAATCCATTCCCGTGCCGCTTACCATTTCCTGGCTCAGAACGGCGTAATCCGCGATGCCGTACAGGTCGGCGCACAGATCCACGCAGTTCATCAGGCAGCAGTCAAAGCCGATGATATCGAGCTTCGTGCTTTTGAGGCCGTTTACCAGCCCCGTGCGCAGCTCGGTCAGGGACAGGCTGTCGTCCCGGTAATTCTCATCATTGCACAGGCCGAACACCGGGCCGCCGCCGTGATCCCACAGGATCAGCACATAGCGCTCAGCGGGCGCGGCGGAAATGCCGTAGCGCAGAAAATCGCTCAGCGTGTCCGCCTCGCCCATATTGCGCCGCCCCACGTCCTTGAGCAGTTCGGGGCCGCTGCTTCCCAGGCGATAATACTGAACATTCCGGGAGGATATGCCGTATTTCTGCCATCGGGAGCAGCCGCCCGTAGCCACAAGCACGGTTAGGGCGCCGGATTTCCCGATGCCGGAAGAAATCATTTCCCTGATATCGTCGGTGGCCTCGCCGTCTTCGCTTTCCAGATCGGAACCGCAGACATAGGCCAGTATGGTCACTTTGTTTCCCTCCGCAAGGCCGGGCGCGGCCGCCAGGGGACATACGGAAGCGGCCAACGCGAGCGCCAGCAGCAAAGAGAAAAGCTTCTTCACAGCATAATTCCTCCTTCGGGGCGTTCCTTCACGCGTTTCCGGCATCAGGTGACAGGCAGGAAGGTTTCAATGATGCTCTTGAACTCCTCGATCTCCTGATCCGTGAAATCGAGCAGCGTATAGGGGTCTTCCCCCATGAGGAAGGCCTCGAACTGGATGGAATGGCCGTTGGCGACGGTATCCGCGTAGAGGTACTCCCCTTCCTCATCGGTCGCTTTGATCAGGATAAAGGGGATGGAGCCCGCCGTGACGACGCCCAGATATTCGGGATTGTCCTCCTCCAGGACGCTCATTATGATATCGGCATAATCCTGGAGCTCAGCCTCTTCCAGATTCCAAAGGGAGATATCCTTCAGTTCTTCCAGGTACACCAGGTAGGAGCCGACGACGAATCCCCGGTCCCCGTCCGATCCGAAAATGCCCAGGTACTGTTCGTCGTCGGTCATTTCGGTTTCCGCGTCCTCGGTATCGTATACCCAGCCGTCAGGCAGCGTGAGCGTAAAGTAAGGGGTGGTGAAGGTGTTGTCGTCGGTCTTTTCCGCCGCGGCGCAGCAGACCGCGGACAGGACGAGCATCAGGGCAACGAGCATGCTGACAAAACGTTTCATTGGTGTTTCCTCCTTTTTCGCCTTTGACTTTTGTATTGTATCACACGAAGCGTCGCTTCACAAGAAACAATGCATAAAAATTCACACTTTTGCTTAACGGACAACGCCGCCGAGCGCGGCGGCGCTCCGCTTCAGCGCGGCGGCGATCACCTGGTCCATGTCGTAATAGGTATACTCGCCCAGACGTCCGCCGAAGATCACGCGCTCTTCCCGGTCCGCAAGCGCTCTGTACCGCTTGTACAGCGCGGCGTTCTTTTCGTCGTTCACGGGATAATAGGGCTCGTCTCCCGGCTTCCATTCGGTGCTGTATTCCCGGCTGATCACCGTCCGGGACAGATCGTTCCCAAGGTCGTCCCTGCCGAACTGGAACCATTTGTGCTCGATGATCCGCGTCCAGGGCGTTTCCCGGTCGGTATAGTTGACCACCGCGTTGCCCTGGAAGCTGGGCATGTCGAGCAGCTCGGTTTCAAAGCGCAGCGAGCGGTATTCGAGGCGGCCCAGCCGGTAACCGAAATAGGCGTCGATCGGCCCGGTATAAACCACGGTGTCGGCCAGCGCGTCCAGCCCGGGCTTGCTTTTCAGGTAATCGCAGTTCAGCCTGACCTCGACGCCCTCGAGCAGTTTGGCGGCCAGCCCGGTATAGCCGCCCACGGGAATGCCCTGGTAGAGGGCGTTGAAATAATTGTTGTCATAGGTCAGGCGCACGGGAAGACGCCGGATGATGAAAGCGGGCAGATCCCGGCAGTCGCGGCCCCACTGCTTTTCGGTGTACCCCTTGACCAGCTTTTCAAAGATATCGCGCCCAACGAGCGATATCGCCTGTTCTTCCAGGTTCTTCGGCTCCCCGGTGATCTCGCTGCGCTGCGCGGCGATCTTTTGCGCGGCTTCTTCGGGCGTAATCACGCCCCACATCCTGTTGAAGGTGTACATATTGAAGGGCAGACTGTAGATTTCGCCCTTGTAATTGGCCAAAGGGGAGTTGGTGAAGCGATTGAAAACGGCGAAGCGGTTCACATAATCCCATACCTCTTTGCTGTTGGTGTGGAATATGTGCGCGCCGTACCTGTGCACGTGGATGCCCTCCACGTTTTCGGTGTACGCGTTGCCTGCGATATGCGGCCGCCTGTCGACGACCAGCACGCGCTTGCCCGCGTCCGCCGCCTGCCGGGCGAATACCGCCCCGTACAGGCCCGCGCCGACGATGAGATAATGATAACGGTTTTCCATAAGAGATCCTTTCAAACGCTTATTTCATGCGCTCCCGCTTTTCCTTTGCCGCCCGTATCAGGTTCATTTCAAAATCCTGACGGTTTTTCTGGCCGATCGTATGCAGCACCAGGCCGGAGAAGAAGGAAATGATCGCGGCGATCATGACGAAGCCGCACACGATCAGCGTCGGGAAGCGCTCCACGAGCCCGGTCCGCATATAATCGACCGTGACCGGAATGAAGAAAGCCAGCGAGAGCAGGGCCAGAAAGGCCGATACGGCGCCAAAGAAGCCCAGCGGCCTGTACGTCCTGTACAGCCGGGCGATGGTCATGAGCACCTTAAGCCCGTCGGAATAGGTGTTGAGCTTGGATTCGCTGCCCTCGGGACGGTCGTGGAAATCGATGACGACGTTTTCGATCTGCATGTTGTTTTCCACCGCGTGGATGCTCATTTCGGTTTCGATCTCAAAGCCGCGGGAAAGCACCGGGAAGGTTTTGACAAACTCATAGCTGAACGCGCGGTAGCCCGTCATGATATCCTTGATGTTGTTGCGGAACAGGATGTTGATGCATCTGCGCACGAGCAGATTGCCGAAGCTGTGGAAAGGCCGCTTGTTTTCGGTAAAATAGGTGGAGGAAAGCCGGTCGCCCACCACCATGTCCGCCTGCCTTTGCAGCACGGGATCGATCATTTCGCGCGCGTATTCGGCCGGATACGTATCGTCGCCGTCGGCCATGAGGTAGCATTCGGCGTCGATCTCGCGGAACATGCGGCGGATCACGTTGCCCTTGCCCTGCATGTATTCATTGCGCACCACGGCGCCCGCTTCGGCGGCAAGCTGCGCCGTCCTGTCCGTTGAATTGTTGTTGTATACGTAGACGGTTGCTTCCGGCAGCGCGCGCCTGAAATCGGCAACCACCTTCTGAACGGTTTTTTCCTCGTTGTAGCAGGGGATCAGCACCGCGATCCTGTCCATTCCCGTTTGCCCTCCTGTTTTCCTTTCTCCGCTCAAAGGCGCGGTCCGTCTCCGATCCGGAACGCTTTCGCCGATTCGCGGGCCGCCGGCCGGGTCCCGCGCGGTTTACTGCACCCCGTCCCTTTTCAGCACCGTGAATACCGTTCTTGCGATGCACAGCAGATCCAGGTAAAAACCGCAGTTGCGCACGTAGTAGTATTCCAGCTCGAGCCGCTCGCGGTAATCGATGTTGCTGCGGCCGTTGCAGCCCCACCAGCCGGTGATGCCGGGCTTGACCTTTTCATACAGCTTCAGCCCGCCGTGGCTCTCCAGCTCGCCCGCCACCAGGGGGCGCGGGCCGACCAGGCTCATCGTTCCTTCCAGCAGGTTCAGAAACTGCGGAAGCTCGTCCAGCGAAGTCTTTCTCAGGATCCTGCCGACCTTCGTGATCCGGGGATCGTTGTCCAGCTTCTGCTTGCGATCCCATTCTTCGCGGTTGCGCGGGTCCTTGAGCAGCTCTTCCAGTATCTTCTCGGCGTCCGGAACCATCGTGCGGTATTTCCAGATGCGGATCGGCCTGCCGTTCTGGCCGATCCGGTCCTGCCGGTAGAAGATCTTCGCCCGGTCGCCGGAGCGCACGTAGGCCAGCTTCACGACGGCCGATAACGGGATCAGCAGGACAATCCCCACCACGCCGCACAGGATATCGATCATCCGCTTGACGCCCAGATAGAGCATTTGCCTGGGGGTAAAGGAGAACGCGCTGATGCTCACCGTTTTGTATACCCCGAAGCTCTGGATAAACTGATCCTCCGGCTGGAAGCCCACCGCTTCCTCGATCACCATGTGCAGCCCTATGCCGTTGGCGCTCAGGCGTTTGTAAACCTGCCGGTTTACGCTTCCCGGCGATACCGCTATCAGCACGTCGCCGATGTTGTTGTCCAGGACATACTGCTCGTAGTCCGCGCCGATCAGCGGGATGCCGTCCGGCAATTGCGCGTCTGCCCGGTCGCCGTCGATCAGATGCACGCCGCGGATATCGTACAGCTGAAAATCGCCCGCGGATACGTTCTTCAGCGTTTTTCCGATCCGCTTCGCCTCGCCGATCACAAACAGCGGGATGCGCTTTGTGGTCATGACCACGATTTTCCCGCTGACCAGCAGCTTTTTCCAGGTGTACTTCATCAGCAGGGAAAAGACGAAGTAGAACCCGAACATGGTGAAGGAGAGCACGCGGGAGTAGGAATCGCCGATCTTGAAGGAGTAAAAGAGCACGCTGGTGATGGCGAGGTTGTAGGCCGCCATCTGCCCCGCGCGCAGTATTTCCATATAGAAAGGCCTGCGCAGGATGCCGCTGTACGGATTGACAAAGAATGAAATCAGCACGTTCAGCGCCGAAACCAGCAGGATATACCGGATCCATTCCGGGCTTGACCAGAAAGCGCTGCCGAATTTCATCCGGTAGGAGATCAGGAACGCCAGCACCAGGGCGATCAGATCGACCAGCATGAAATCGACGTGCTTCATCCAGGAGTATTTTCCCTTGATTTGCATTGGTTCTCTTCTTTCCGTCGGTTTATATCTCCGGTCAACGTAGCGCTGCTACGCCTCCCTCCATTCAGCTTAGCCAGGGCGAAAATCCATCCCAAATCTGATAATCTTTTATACTGAGAATAGTATAAGGACCTTCCGGCGCCTAATACTATTCTTCTTCAAAACCTTACATCTTTGGGCGTCTTTTTGCGCGTTACTTCGGTCAACGCAGCGCTGCTACGCCTTCCTTCGTTCCGCTTTGCCAGAACAAGAAATCCATCCCAAATCTGTTAAGATTTTAAGAGCCAATTCACAAAGGGTGAAATAAGAGCAGGGAAGGAAACGTTAGGGCCTACGCAGCCCTAAGACCTGCGCCAAAGGGCCCGCTTGGGCCCTCTGGACACCCATTCCGGCGTTGAAGCGCGGAGCATAAACCAGACATGCTTCCGCCTGTTTGGTTTATGGGGCCAAGTGAGTTCCCGGGCAAGGGGAAATCAAAAGGCCCAGCCTGAAAATGAATGCATTCATTTTCAGGTCTGTCCGTTTGATTTCCGCGGCGCTTCGCGCCGCATGACCGGCGAAGCCGGTCGCCCGGGAACGGCTGCTGGCATATAAGCCAGTTGGCGGAAAGCGTTGCAGCAGAAGCGACCACAAACGCAGGTTTCTTTGCTCAGCTTTCTTTTCCCAAAGAAAGCGCGTTTTCCCTCCCTGTTTCGCGGAAACACGGCGCTTCTTGTCTTATTTGACCATTTGCATCTTGGCTCTTAGAATGCGAATAGTATGATGGGTGGATCGCCGCCGCTTTGCTGGGCGCTTTCGGAACGGCCGCGCCATGGCGAAACTGCGACGATTTTACGCACAGATTATACAATAAAATCGATTTTCCGTCAACTGAAGCCCGCCCTTCCGGCGCGTTTCACGCCGCGCGAAAAAGGATCTCCCGCGAAGGAACGCGGAAGATCCTTTTTGCTTATATGCCGTGCCCGGGCGCGCCGGTCACTTCGTCAGTTTCACGGCCTCGTCCCATGCAGCGCGCAGCTGGGGATCGTTCATATCGCCCAGCTCCAGCGTGGCGTAATTCATGTCCTCGGGCATTTCAACCACGATATCGGGCGTGATGCCGACCTCGTGCACCTGCCGGCCCTTGGGCGTGAAGTATTCGCAGTACGTCAGCTGGATGCCGGTCTTGTTGTCGCTGAGCCCCAGCACATACTGCATGATGCCCTTGCCGAAGGTCTGCGTGCCGATGATGGTCGCGCGGTTGTGATCCTGAAGCGCGCCGGTCAGGATCTCGCTGGAGGAGGCGGAGTTTTCGTTGACGAGCACCACCAGCGGAATATTGTCCGAGCCGCTCCTGGTGTACTGGGGATCGGTCTCGGAGCTGAAGCGCATCTTGGAATATACCACGAGCTTGCTGTCCAGGAAGCGGTCGGCGACCTTGACGGCGTCGTCTACCCAGCCGCCGGGATTATCGCGCAGATCCAGGATGATGCTGGTTGCGCCCTGCTTTTCCAGCGCGTTCATGGCGGCGTTGAAGTCGTTGACCAGCGTATCGGTGGAGAACTGGTACAGCACCACATAGCCCACGTTGTTCTCCATCATCAGGTAATCCACATTGTTGATATGGATAGCGGAGCGCGTGATATCGAAGGTGACGTGCTCCTCGCCGCGGAGCACCTCCACCTGCACAGTGCCGCCCACTTCGCCGCGCATGGTATTGACGGCGGCGTCCATGGTTTCGGTGGTGACTTCAATATCGTCCACGCGGATCAGGATATCGTTTTTGCGCATGCCGACGGCTTCAGCCGGCGTATCCCGGAAAACGCGGGTGATCTTTACCGTCTGGTCCGTATAGTTGCCCAGCAGCTGAATGCCGATGCCGGTATACTCGCCCTCTTCCTCGGCCCACATATCGGACCAGCTCTTGGCGTCGTAATAGAACGTATAGGGATCGCCGAGCGCGGCGAGCATGCCCTGCACGGCGTAATCCAGCATCTTGTCGGCGTCGGGCTCTTTGTAATAGTATGCCTTGATATACTGCATGACCTCGTCGAGCTTCTGATATTTCTGCAGGCGGTCATACTCTTCGCGGTCGATGGTGATCGTGGAGCGGCGGGTTTCGCCGACGGCGGAATAGGCGAAGATCGCGCTGGTCAGCAGGAGCGCGGCCAGCAGCATGAGCAAAAAGCGTTTCTTCATAACAAATTATCCTCCGGGAGCGTTACAGCGTGATTTTTGTTTTGTTTGCGCTGCACTTTTTCATTTCCATCAGCATTTTAAACGTGACGGCGTCGTCGAATTTACGAAGGTCCAGGCCGATCTGCCGCTGCACCTTGTCCAGACGGTAGACCAGGGTGTTGCGGTGGATGTACAGCTGGCGGGCGGTGTCGCTCAGGTTCAGGTCCTTGCGGAAGAACATTTCCACCGTGGAAAGGATCTCCTCGCTGAACAGTCTGGATGTGCTGCGGTTGAAGAGCAGGCTGTGATAGTGTTCGGCGGTTTCGGGCGGAATATCCGAAAGAAAACGTTCCAGCAGCAGCGAGGAATAGATATGCACCGTTTCGTTCTGCCGGTAGATCCTGCCGATTTCGATGGCGCGCCGCGCCTGCCGGTAGCTCTGATGCAGTTCGCCCGCGCGCCGCGTGGTCTGGCCGATGCCGATGGTCACCGGCAGCCCGGTCTCGCTGAGCACGGTTTCCTGCATGGCGTTGGCCAGCTGGTGCAGGTCTTCTATATCCTCCATGCCGGTCGTGCATTTGATCAGGGCCGTGGAATGGTTGTCCATGGAGATCAGCACGTCGTTGACCGACATGGGCAGCACCTCGTTCAGGATATCCCGGGCGGTGTTCCCCTGCACCTGCATCATGTGCAGCAGCATGACGCAGCGCGGCATTTCGTCGGGAATGTGATACTCGCTGATCACCGCGTCCAGCTCGGCCACGCTCAGGTCGTTCTGCAGCATCCGCTGATACGCGCCCGATATGCCGCCGCTCGCGCTGCCCAGCTGAATCAGCGCTTCCACCAGCTGCGCGCCGATGCGCAGCACGTCGTCGGGCGTGCCCTCCGGCGCCAGCAGCGTGCAGCGCTTGCCCGGGATAGGCAGATAATGCGAATCGTACATCGCGGTGATGACGCCTTCCTTCAGGTTATGGGGAAGGGGAAGCGGCGTATCTCCCTGCGGCACGAGGCTCAGCCCGTTTTCGTCCAGCAGCGAAAGCCGACTGTTCAATTGCTCAAAGGTTTGACCGATCCTGACCAACAGCTGTTGATCCATGGCACAAGCTCCTTTCCTTTGCATCGGCAGCATACGCGAAACTTACATAACATGATATCACAAAACCGGAAAAAATAAAAGAGGAATTGCGGCAAGTGTTACAAGAACGACGCGCGTCGTCTGTTCTGCGTATAATCCGCAAGCGTCGGGACACGCTAAAGGCAAGCGAATAAAGTGGAGGCTTTGCTATGACGTTTGGTTCCTTTGTGCTTTCCGCGCTGGCGGTGCTGGTGCTGCTTGGCGTGGGCCAGCGCGTGCTGGACAAGATGCGCCTGTCCGACCGCAGCGCGCTTGCGCTGATCCTGCTCATGTTCCTCGGCGGTCTGATTCCCGATATCGACCTGGGCATGGTGCGCGTCAATATCGGCGGAGCGCTTGTTCCCCTTGGAATCTGCATATATCTGCTCGTTACGGCCGATGAAAGAGCGGAGCGCGTGCGCGGCCTTGTCGGCGCGGTGCTGACCTCTGCCGCCGTGTACGCCCTGGGGCGGATCATGCCCGCGGAGCCGGAAAAGATCGCGCTCGATCCCGTCTATGTATGCGGGATCGCGGGCGGCGTGATCGGCTGGCTGCTGGGGCGCTCCCGCCGCGGCGCGTTCATCTGCGGCGTATTGGGCGTGCTGCTGGCCGATATAGTCAACGCCGTGGTCCTCCGGCTCTCGGGGATCAGGCAGCAGCTGGCGCTGGGCGGCGCGGGGCTGTTCGATACCGCGGTGATCAGCGGCATCCTGGCCGTGCTGCTGTGCGAGCTTGCGGGAGAAACCATGGAACGCTTCGCCCGCGCACGGGGCGTCGGCCCGGACGGGAGGCGCGTAAAACTGCCCAGGGAGGAAAAAAGAGAATGAAAAAAGCACTGATCGCCCTCGCGCTGCTGCTCATGCTTTTGCCCGCCGCGGCCTGGGGCGAGGGAGAACCGGCGTATTATCATATCGTGGATGAAACCGGCGCGTACATTACCCATTATACCGGCACGCCGGAGACGGGGGATGAGTACATCGCCCATGACAACCGGCATTATGTGATCACCCGGGTGGAGGAGAGCGTGCATACCGCCTGGGCGCAGGACAAGGGTGTCTACAAAATGCCGGATATCCGCTGGCTGCAGGACGACAGCCGGGCGGTGGCCGCCATGAAGCGCGCGGTCGCCCTGTACTGCACGCACAGCGACGAGAGCTATGAGCCCAGCGACGGGGATTCCAGCGTGACGCCCCGGGGCGGGATATACGACGTGGCCGAAAAGCTGAAGGGGAGCCTCGAAGCGCAGGGAATTACCGTCTATTACAACAACGCCACGCATCTGCCGCACGATTCCGCCGCTTACCGGCGCAGCCGCGCCACGGCGGAGGGCCTGGTCAAAAAGGGCGTGGACGCCGTTTTTGACGTGCATCGGGACGGCATCCCCGATCCGGATCAGTACAACATCACCATTAACGGCGAAAAGGCCAGCATGGTGCGGCTGCTGGTAGGGCGTTCCAACCAGAACAGCGCGTCCAACCGCGAGTTCGCCGCGGAGATCAAGGCGGTGGCCGATAAAATGTATCCCGAGCTTGTGCGCGATATCTATATCGGAAAGGGCTCCTACAATCAGGACCTTTCGCCCCATGCGGTGCTGCTGGAGTTCGGCACGCATACCGTGACCAAGGAGCGGGCGGAGCAGGCCGCGGAGTATATGGCCTCCGTTATCCAGAAAACGCTGTACGGCGGCGTGACCGGCGCGGCGGGCGGCGAGGACCGCTCGGCAGGCCGGAGCGGCAGGGGCGCGTGGACGGGCGTCGCGTCGGTATTGGGCGTGGTTATCGTGGGCGCGGCCGTTTTCGCGCTAGCGTCTACCGGCGGCATGCGGCCCGCCCTGGAAAAACTGAAGGGCGGCGTGAATGAAATGACGGGCGGATTATTGAACAGAAAGAACAAAAAATAAACAAAATTTTCCGCAACCTATTGACAGGACGCCGCGCAGTGTCTAAAATTGTTGAAAATACTAAGGGAGGCGAAGGGATGTTACAGGATAAGATCCGTGAAGGACTGACGTTTGACGACGTATTGCTGGTGCCGCGCAAAAGCAGCGTGCTGCCCAAGGACGCCGATCTGTCTACGCAGCTGACCCCGAAAATCAGGCTGAATATTCCCATCATGTCCGCCGCGATGGATACCGTGACCGATTCCAAAATGGCGATCGCCATGGCGCGCGAAGGCGGCATCGGCGTGATCCACAAGAACATGACCATAGCCGAGCAGGCCGCTCAGGTGGACAAGGTCAAGCGCAGCGAGCACGGCGTTATCACCGATCCTTTCTATCTGTCTCCCACCCATCTGATCGCCGATGCCAAGCGCATGATGGGCAAGTACCGCATCAGCGGCGTGCCCATCACCGAGGGCAAGCGCCTGGTTGGCATCCTGACCAACCGCGACCTGCGGTTTGAAACCGACGATAACCGCCAGATCGGCGAAGTGATGACCAAGGAAAACCTGATCACCGCGCCGATCGGCACCACCCTGGACGAGGCGATGCTCATCCTGGCCAAGCACAGGATCGAAAAGCTGCCCCTGGTGGACGATCAGTACAATCTGTGCGGCCTGATCACCATCAAGGATATCGAAAAGGCCATCAAGTATCCCAACAGCGCCCGCGACCAGAACGGCCGCCTGCTGTGCGCCGCCGCCGTCGGCGTCAGCCGCGACACCATGGCGCGTATCCGAGCGCTGGTGGACGCCAAGGTCGACGTGATCTCCATCGATACCGCGCACGGCCACAGCCTGGGCGTGCTCAGGACCATCGAAGAGATCCGCAGGGAATTCCCCGATATTCAGCTGTTTGCGGGCAATGTGGCCACCGCCGCCGCCACGCACGACCTGATCGCCGCGGGCGTCGACTGCGTCAAGGTCGGCATCGGCCCCGGCTCCATCTGCACCACCCGCGTCGTGGCCGGCATCGGCGTGCCTCAGATCACGGCCGTGGCCGACTGCGCCAACGAGGCCGACAAGCACGGCATCCGCGTGATCGCCGACGGCGGCATCAAGTATTCCGGCGATATCGCCAAAGCCCTGGCGGCGGGCGCTTCCGCCGTGATGCTGGGCGGCGTGCTGGCCGGCACCGAGGAAAGCCCCGGCGCGATGGAGATCTTCCAGGGCCGCTCCTTCAAGGTGTACCGCGGCATGGGCTCCATGGGCGCTATGGAGCAGGCCCAGGGCAGCCGCGACCGCTACTTCCAGGAGGACGCCAAAAAGCTGGTGCCCGAGGGCGTGGAAGGCCGCGTGCCGTTCAAGGGATCGCTGGCCGATACCATTTTCCAGATGGTCGGCGGCCTGCGGGCGAGCATGGGCTACTGCGGCTGCGCCACCGTCGACGATATGCGCAGGGACGCCGAGTTCATCCGCATTACCAACGCCGGCCTGCAGGAAAGCCATCCGCATGATATCTATATCACCCGCGAAGCGCCCAACTATTCCCGCAGCAGCGATATGTAAACCATTCTCCCCGCCGGCATACGACGCGATGCCGGCGGGTTTTTGCGTATCACGGCTCCTGCATTACGGAAAGCATAAAAAACTCCGCCGGAAACGCGTTCGTCCCGGCGGAGATGTATTGTCGGATCGGTTACTCTTTTACCTTGATGTCGGCGTCCGCGGCGTTCTTGCGCACGCTCTCGATGCCGTTCAGGCAGCTGGGCTTGGCAGTATAGCCTTCGCTGACGGCGATGATCTGGCCGTTGGTGGCCTTCAGGCGGAAGCGGAACTCGCCGGCCTTATCGGTATAGATTTCAAACTTGGGGCAGCGGGCGGTCACCACGGGCTCCACGGTTTTATCTTCCACGTTGGCGATGGGGGCGTTGCGGCGCACGCTGGCGATGCCCTTCTTGCAGGAAGAATCGGATTTGTATACTTCACTGGTGGCGATTACTTCGTGATTGCCGGCAACCAGATCAAACTTCACGCCGGTGTTGGTCTTCTTAAACACAAAATATCCCATGACAACGCACCTCTTCAATTTTTTTTTAATTATATAACATAAATCGCGCGCCTGTCAAGCTGTGACGCAGGGTGAAAACGGGAGAATTATTGCCAGAAATCAAATTCGTCGGCCTTGATCCACAGCGTATGATCTGAATCCTTTGCATCCCGCGCGAACAGGTACTGATCCCTGTCCTGCGCGGGGCGTTCCGCGACGCGAACGCTCACCCCCTGCGGATACGCGCCGTTTTCGGCATAGACCCATTCGCCGTCCGCGCCCGCATGCACGGCGTACTGCTTTGCGCCGCTGACGGCGGGCCTGAAGCTGTTGCCGACGGCCTTCGCGGGCTCGCCGCCCAGGTATCGGTGCATCATATAGCCGCTGCTGCCGTCCCGCAGCCTCACGTGCGCCCAAACGCCGTCCACGATCCCCAATATCTCGACTTTTTCACCCTTGGGGCAGACGGCGACGATCGCGCTGTCCGCGGAGGGCGACCGGCGCAGGTTCAGCCCCTTGCTGTTCACGTCCTGCACGATCCCCAGAGGCGGAAGCCATTCGCGGCCGCTGTAATCGTCGCTGAAATCCAGATAATCGGCGTCCACGTAGCCTGCCGCGCCTTCGATCAGCACTTTGATCCATCCGTCCTTCACGGTAAGCGGCGGCTGCTGGGAAACGCGTACGCCGCTGTAATATTTGCCCAGGGATTTTGCGCCGCGGTCGGGCGCTTCGCGCAGGTTCAGCCGTCGGGAGGGGTCGTCGCTGTATATCCAGGCGTCGCGCATGTTGTCGGCGGCGCACACGGTATCGCAGGCCATAAAGCCGAGGATGCCGTCCGGCGTTTCCACGAAGAACCACTGATAATCATCCCGGGCGCTGACGGCCAGCACGCTGATCCTTGCGCCCGGCGGCAGCAGGGCCAGCGCGTCGGACTGCCGGTCCCGCCGGGCGTAAACGGGCTGCGCTTCCTTCGCGCCCCAGCCGTACACCTCCGCGGTTACGCCGTTTCTCCAGCTGTCGCCCCGGGCGCGTTCCGTGCCGATCAGCAGCTGATCCCGGGCGATCCAGCCGTCCAGCGGGCCCGCGGTTACATGGACAAAACCATCCTTTTCTTCGCTCACCGTCACGGCGACGTTGCCGTACAGATAAAAGCTGCAGTCCCCGGATGCCGGATCGGGCAGGAGCGCTATGTCGGGAAGATCGGAGGGCGCGTCGGTCAGCCCCTTGGTATCGTCGGCATACTCCGAGGATTCGGACAGCGCTTTGAATGCTTCCCAGTCGGTGGGGAACGCGGCGATACTGAAATGCTCCAGATCGACCGGCAGCGTGTTGTACAGGAATTCGTTCGTTTCAGCCGCTTCATCCCAGCGGCTGACGCTGTCCCTGTATACGCTGATCGAGGCCGTTCCGACGGATATTGCGATCATGTTCCAGCCGTCGCTGCCGGCAAACCACCGATAAGTCGCGTCGGAATACACGATCTTGAAGGAGCCGCAGCCGTCCATCTGGTCGACTTCCTCATCGGTGTAGCCGTATTCCGCCGCTTCGGGCAGCAGCTGCGGCGGCTGATCCTGACGCAGCGCGGCGTGAGAGACGGTTATCTGCCATGCGTCCGCCAGATAATCCAGGGCGCACAGCGCATAGCCTTCCGCGTCCCGGACGACCGCCTGACCGTAGCGCCAGCGGTTTTCGCGGAGCGTGGCATAGCCGTCCAGCACGGTAAAGCCCTCGCCCAGAGCCTTCGCGAGCGCGTCGGCAATGGCCCCGGGCGCTTCGTCCAGACGGGTGAAATGATACAGATGCGATTCGGGCGCTCCGGCCTGCGCCCATGCCGGGCACAGCAGCGCAAGGATCATAAACAGCGCGAGCGTTCTGCGGATCATGCTTTTTCCCCCTCAGCTTTGGTTCATCTATATAAACGCGGCAGTCCGGGGATTTCTTCCCAGGAAATGGCAAATAAAAACCGCCCTGCGGCCGCAGGGCGGGAAATGAAGGGGGAAACAGGATTACTCGTCCTCGTCCTCGTCCTTCTGGGCGGATTCGATGATCTTCTTGGCCACGTCGGCAGGCACTTCCTCGTAGCGCTCAAACTTCATGCTGAAGCTGCCGCGCGCCTGGGTCATGCTGCGCAGGTCGGTGGCGTACTTGAACATTTCGGCCAGGGGCGCTTCGGCGACAACCTGCTGCAGGCCGTCCACCTGGTTCATGCCCATGATGCGGCCGCGGCGCTTGTTCATATCGCCCATGACGTCGCCCATGTACTCGTCGGGAACCAGCACTTCAACGTGCATGATGGGCTCCAGCAGCACGGGGGAAGCGTCCATGCAGCCCTTCTTGTAAGCGATGCGGGCGGCGGTCTTGAAGGCCATTTCGGAGGAGTCTACCGGATGGTAGGAGCCGTCGTACAGCTTGGCGTGCAGGCCCACCATGGGATAGCCGGCCAGGACGCCCTTCTTGATGTTCTCGCGCAGGCCCTTTTCCACGCTGGGGATGAAGTTGCGGGGCACCACGCCGCCGACGACCGCGTCTTCAAACTCAAAGTCGATATTGGTATCGCCGATCGGGCGGAACTCGATCCACACGTCGCCGAACTGGCCGTGACCGCCGGACTGCTTCTTGTGGCGGCCCTGGCAGGATACGGTCTTGCGGATGGTTTCACGGTAGGGGATGCGCGGATCCTGCAGCACGGCGTTCGCACCGAACTTGCTCTGCAGCTTGTTGCGGATCACGTCCAGGTGCAGTTCGCCCTGGCCCCACAGGATGGTCTCGGTGGTCTCGGCGTTCTTTTCCAGGCGGATGGAAGGATCTTCCTCCTGCAGACGGGCCAGGCCGCCGAACACCTTGTCTTCTTCGCCCTGCTTGGCGGCGAACACGGCCTTCTGCACGCAGGGTTCGGGGAACTCGATCTGCTCGTAGCGGACGGGATTGGCGGCGTCGCACAGGGTGTCGCCGGTGTTGGTGATCTGCAGCTTGCTCAGGGCGGCGATATCGCCGGCGTTGACCTGGGCGATATTCACCTGGCTCTTGCCGCGCATCAGGAACAGGCCGCCGGCCTTTTCAGCCTTCTCGGCGTTGGCGTTGTACAGGGCGGTGCCGCTGGTCAGCGTGCCGCTGCACACCTTGAGCAGGCTCAGCTTGCCCACGAAGGGGTCGGCGATGGTCTTGAATACGAAGGCGCTGAAGGGATCGGCGGCCTTGCGGGTGACGGCGTCGCCGGTCTTGGGGTTGACGCCGGCGTACTCGGTGTGCTCGGGGCTGTGCAGGTACTTGCTCATGATGTTGAGCAGGTTGGGCACGCCCACGCCGGTGACGGCGGATACGGGCACGACGGGCACGATGGTGCCGCTCTTCATGCCGGCGCCGAAGCCCTGCAGGATCTCCTCGTGGCTCAGTTCGCCTTCCTCGAAATACTTTTCAAGCAGCTCGTCCACGGCTTCCGCGGCGGCTTCGGTGATCTCGGCGGTGGCGCTTTCGATGGCGGACTGCATATCGGCGGGCACGGGCACTTCCTTCAGGTCCTTGCCCTTGCCGGTGTAAGCCTTGTTCTCCAGCACGTTGACCACGCCCTTGAAGCCCGCGCCCTCGCCGATGGGCAGCAGCACGGGAACGACGCTGGAGCCGAACTTTTCGCGCAGCTGCTCGATGGCGCGCTCGTAGTTGGCGTTTTCAGCGTCCATGCGGTTGACGATGAACATGCGGGCAACGTTGTTCTTCTTGGCGTAGGCCCAGGCTTTTTCCGCGCCTACGGTCAGGCCGGAAACGGCGCCCACCACGATCGCGGCGGTTTCCACCACGCGCAGGGGACCCATCATTTCGCCGATAAAATCAAAATAGCCGGGAACGTCGATCACGTTGATCTTGGTGCCCTTCCATTCCACGGGCGCGGTGGCGGCGCTGATGGAAATGGCGCGCTTGTTTTCTTCGGGATCAAAGTCGGTCACGGTGTTGCCGGATTCCACTTTGCCCTGGCGGTCGATCATGCCGGCGGTGAAGAGCATTGCTTCGGTCAGCGTGGTTTTACCCTCGCTGCCGTGACCAAGCAAGGCGATGTTGCGGATGTCTTTGGTTTTGTAATCAGCCATTGTCGTCGTTCCCCCTATGAATCATCTATAAGATTTGTATAATGAACGCTTGGTTTCTTGGTGGGATTTCACGTCACATACATCGTTTATTCTATCAGAAAAAAGCGGGAATAGCAATAGCTTGCCGCCGAAAAAATGACATTCTCATCTATTTGCACGCGTCCCGCGGACGGCGCAGCCGTATAAGGCGCCGACTCATACGGGATACGGCTGAATTTTGAAGCTTTTCGCGGAAAAGCTATTCGGGCAGACGCAGAAGCGCCTGCGCCCGGTCATAGGCGCCCGTGTCCGCGCCGGCCAGGTTCAGATGCAGTTCGCAGCGCTCGCCCTCCCGCGGCGCGGGGGAGAGCAGCCCTTCCTGCATCAGCCGCCGGCCCAGCTGCCGCACGGTGCCCTCGTTGCCGTCCAGCACGCGGACTGAGGCGGGCAGCAGCGACTGCGCGGTCTTTTTGAGGAATACGTAATGCGTGCAGCCCAGCACCACGGCAGCCAGCGGCGGCTGCCCTTTTTCCAGGTAGGGCGCGAATTTATCGGTCAGGTACGCTTTCAGCGCGTCGCTGTCGGTGTCCCCGCGCTCGACAAACTCCATCAGCCCGGGACAGGGCAGTGAAACGGCGCGCTCGCCGTAGTTTTCGTAAAGCCTGCGGTATTTTTCAGAGGCCAGGCTCACGGGCGTGGCCAGCACCAGGATCCGGCCCTCGGGGCACTGATCGTGGGCGAGCTTCAGCGCGGGCTCCATGCCCACGATGATAAAACCGCCGAATTCCGCCCGCAGTTGGGCGGCGGCGGCGCAGGTGGCCGTATTGCAGGCGATGACGAGCGCCTTGATGCCCCTGTCCATCAGGACGCCGGTCACCTTCCGGGCGCAGGCGTATACCTCGTCCTCGGTTTTGGTGCCGTAGGGCGCGTTGGCGATATCGCCGTAATAAATAAACCGTTCGTCAGGCAGCATCCGCAGCGCGGTGCGCAGTACGCTCAGCCCGCCCAGCCCGCTGTCGAAAATCCCGATGGGAGAAGAAGCGCTTTCCATGAAAAAAACCTCCGTGCATCCCTATTATAGAACGAAGCCCTGAAAAGATGCAAGCGGAGGGGACGCATGGAACCGACGCCGCGGCGTGCGATCAGTACGCCTGATCGTTCTGCCGGTTCGCTTCCTCGGCGACCCTGAACGCTTGCTCCCTGCAGGCGACAAACGCGTTCACCACGTCGGGATCGAAATGGGTGCCCGATTCCTCCCGGATGATGTCGAGCGCTTTGTCAAAGGGGAAGGGCGCTTTGTAGCTGCGGCGCGCCACCAGCGCGTCGAATACGTCGGCGACCGCCATGATGCGGGCCGACAGCGGGATCTGCTCGCCCTTGAGGCCGTGCGGATAGCCTGTACCGTCCCAGCGTTCATGGTGGTATTCCGTCAGGTTCCGGGCTTCGGCCAGGTATCCGGCGGACTGCCGTGGCATCATGGCGAGGGCCCGGTCGATGATCTGCCCGCCCATGGTGGTGTGCTGCTTCATGCGGCTGTATTCCTCGTCGGTCAGCCGGCCTTCCTTGTTGAGCAGCGTATCGGAAATCTGTATTTTGCCGATGTCGTGCAGCGGCGCGCTGCTGCATACGTCCTCGATGTATTCGTCGGTCAGCTCGTCGGCGTGCAGCCCCATCTTTCGCATCTGCTCCATGATCAGCCGCACATAGACGGCGGTGTGGCGCACATGATGCCCGGTGCACTTGTCGCGGCTTTCCACCAGATCGGCAAGCACCAGGATCAGGCTGCTCTGCAGGGCCGCGATCTGACGGCTTTTTTCCTGGATGTCGACGATGCACTGCACCGTTTCTTCCGTCGTGCTCTGAATGGCGTGGTACAGGTTTTCGATCTCGTCACCCGTCGATATATGCATCTGCTGGATGCGGGCCAGGCTGTCCCCGCGGGCTTCCTCGGTGTTGTAGGCGAAAGCGCCGGTCGTCGCGGCCATGCGGTTGATCGGGCTGATGATGCCGCGGTCCGCCGCCCACGCGCCGAAGCCCAGCATCATGATAAAGAAGCCCAGGAACAGCGAGAGCACCTTCACCAGGAAAACGCGCTCGTTGGCCGCGAGCTGCCGCATCAGGATATCTACGCCCACGTAGCACTGGCAGGTTCCGTCCTGACCGTATACCGGCAGATAGACCGTGAGCAGCCAGCCATAGGTCTCGTTGGAGATGATGGGATCGATCTGCTCGCCCGCCAGCAGCGCCGGGACGTATTGCATGAAAGCGTTGTCAAAGCCGATCACCGTGCCGGGGTCGGAGCCCTCTCCCTCTTCGGTATCGGGATCGAATACCACATGGCAGCCGTCCGGCAGGATGCGGTATACGTAAACGTAGGCGATATCCTCCGAGCTTGCCGCGATGGCGGCCAATTGCCGGTCCGTCTTCACATAGCCTTCGGCCTGCTCGCCGAGCGCAAGGTATTCGTCCACGCGCTCGGGATCAAACGCGGCCGCCGCCGTGCGCGCCACGCCGAAAGCCATTTTGGATTCCGATTCCAGTGTGGAGCGGTGGTAAAGCAGCAGGCTGATGCCCGCCAGGCCCGCGGTGATGACGACCGCCACCAAGGCGATAAAGGACAGGAGCTTGACCCTGAGGGAAACGCGCTTCGCGCCGCCGAACGTCTGCGCCGTCTGCGCGAGGACGCCGCCGTTTTCGACCGCCACGCTTTTCCGGAAGGTTTCGGGAATAAACCGAAGCGCGAGCGCCGCGATCAGCACCTCCACCGTTTTGTCGAGAAGGTCAAACGCAAAATCGGCGGTCATCTGGGACAGAAAGCCGCTCAGCGCGCCGCTCTGATAAATGGCCCGGGCAAGCGGCGCGGAAAAGCCGTCGCTCATGCCGCCGTTCAGCTCCCAGGAAAGCGCGGACCCCAGCCCCCCGCCGATCAGCGCGAAGCCGCAGATGGGGATCAGGAGCAGGGGGAATTTCCTGAAATACCCCTTGTCCGAAAAATAGGACGCGAGGATGGCGATCAGCACGCTGACAAAGCAGTAATAGATCGTTATATTGTCGGAAAGACCGTTGATGATATTGGAGAAAAAGCCGACGATCAGGCCCGGGATATACCCGCCCACGGCGGATGCCAGGATGATGCCCACGCAGTCCAGGTACAGGGGCAGATGAAAAAGGGATACCAGCCTGACGCCCAGCAGGTTGATGCCGATACAGACGGCGCACAGCAATATCCGCAGCAGCCATTTCAGCGCCGCGGGCCGGCGCGCTTCGCGTTTCATTTCCATACGGCGGCCTCCGCATAACACTGTCGTTCGCGTACAATATACCATATTCCCGGCCCGGAAGCAAGCGCGCCCGCGCGCGGGCTGTTGACAGCGTTCGGCCTTCTGCGTTATGCTAAAGGCAAGAAGGGGGAAGACGATATGGTATTTATCGGCATTTGCGGCGCCAGCGGTTCGGGAAAGACCACGCTGGCCAACGAGCTTTGCAGCGCGATCGGCGCAAGCAGCGCGCTGATCAATCAGGACGCGTACTATCTGGATCATCCCAATCTGACCTTCGAGGAACGCACGAAGCTCAACTACGACGAGCCGTATATCTTCGATCACGACCTGCTGTACAACGACGTGCGCCTGCTGATGGCCGGACAGGAAGTGACGCGCAAGGCGTATGACTTTTCCCAGCACCGCCGGGCCGAAAGCCATGAGATCATCCATCCCGCCGACGTGCTGATCCTGGAGGGCATTCACGCCTTTTTTGACGAGCGGCTGACCGATCTCATGTTCCTGAAGCTGTACATCAACGTGGAACCCGATATCTGCCTGCTGCGGCGCATCAACCGCGATATCCTGGAGCGCGGACGGCAGATCGAAAACATTACCGAGCAGTACCTGACCACCGTCAAGCCCATGTATCAGAAATATATCCGCAATTATGTCAACGACGCCGACGTGATCGTCACCCGGGGCGGCAGGAACGCCCGCATCGTGGAGATCCTGGCGGGCTACCTGCGCGACGAGCTGAACAAGCCGCAGGCGTGATGCCCGGCGAAAGCTGTTGACATGCGACCGACCGTTCGCTATAATATGAAGCGAACGATCGGTCGCTTGCGTTTGCAGGATACCGGGAAGAGGATGCTCGTTTCAGCGCTTGCTGCCCGGCATTTTCTGATACCGCGCCCATATCGGCGCTGATCCGCCTGTGCGAACGGGAACCGGAAAAGAAACCGGAGGCGCTCGGGCGGATCGAAGCGTTCATCAGGCATTTTATCCGGGCATTCGGAATGAGCCGCTGAACAGAACCGTGGAGGAATAAGCGATGCTGTATCTGATCAGGCATGGAAAGACGGAATGGAACGAACTGCACAGGCTGCAGGGAAGGACGGACGTGCCGCTGAGCGAAGCGGGAAGGGAAATGGCCCGCCGGGCGCACGACGCGTGCCTGAACGTTCATTTTGACGTGTGCTATACCTCGCCGCTGATCCGCGCGCGGGAGACCGCGGAAATACTGCTGCGCGGACGGGACGTCCCGATCACAGAGGACGCCCGGCTCATGGAAATGTGCTTCGGCGAATACGAGGGAATCACCAATATATTCGACAAGCCGGAATGCCCGCTCCGGCCGCTCTTTCTGGATCCCGCGCACTACACGGCTTCGGTCGGCGGGGCGGAAACCTTCGCCGAGCTGTTCCGCAGGACCGGCGCGTTCCTGAACGATATCGTAAAGCCGCTTCTCGCGCAGGGAAAAGACGTGCTTATCGTCGGCCACGGGGCCATGAATTCCAGCATCGTCTGTCAGATCAGGGGCCTGCCGATCGATCAGTTCTGGACGTGCGGCATCGAAAACTGCAAGCTGATGCGCTTTGAGGATTACCGCTGACGGAAGCGCGTCCGGACAGTCCGCAGAGGAGGAAAGCATGCATGAGTCCCGAGGTTTATCTTTTCGGCCAGGTGCTTGGCACCCATTCCTTTTTGCTGCGGGACGGATTCCTGAAGCCGGATGAATACGCGGAAATCAGCGCGCAGTATTTCCTGCCCGGCGGCGAAACGGGAACGGCCGCGACGGTGCTGGATTCCCTGGGCGTGACGGTCCGCATGGACGGCACCTGGATCGGCTGTGAGGTCGCGCCCATGCTGCGGGCCTTCTACGCCGGGAAAAAGGTCGATCTCTCCCCGCTGCGTTTCAGGACGGACGATCCGGGCGTGATGGATTACGTGGTGATCGCGGGGCTGGTCCGCTCGCCGATGGGCAGGTTCCAGGCGCTGTTTTCGTCCGGCGAAAAATGGTGGAACACGCCGCGGGAACAGGATATCGCGGGCTGCCGGGCCGCGGCCGTCGACCCGTTTTTCGGGGAGGATTCGCTGCTGGCCGCCGGGCTGTGCGGGCGATTCGGCGTTCCCTACGTGACGATCGACTGCCCGCATGATTCCCCCCTGCATCGCGGCGCGGCGGTCAACGTCGTGTCCGGGGAGTGCGTTTCGCAGCATTACGCCGGAATGACGCCCGAGGCGATCATGGCGCTGATGCAGCGGGAAACGGACGGCCTTACGATCCTGACGCAGGGCGGCGGCGATATGCTGTACGCGAGAAAGGGCGGGCCGATCCGCCGCATGAAGCCCTTCCGCGTTCCCGTCAGAAGCACGCTCGGCGCGGGGGATACCTTCAAGGCCGGGTGCGTATACGGCGTGCTGCGCGGCATGGACGACGAAGAACTGGTGCGCTTTTCCGCCGCCTGCTCGGCCGTCGCCATATCACGCTTCCCCCTGCCGCTGTACCCGCCCACGCCGGAGGAGGTCGCCGCGCTGATCCGCGGCGCGGACAAAACGGAATAAGCGATGAGCCAGCGCCCGACTCTACGGCGCGTAGGTAGCTTTCGTTCCTTCCGCGTGCTATACTCGCGCCGTAAGGAGGCGAAAGCGATGGATAATTATGTGACCGGCGCCGCCATCCGCAGGCAGCGCGAAAACAAGAAGCTGACGCAGGAAGAACTGGCCGCGCGCATCCACGTGAGCGCGAAGGCGGTGAGCAAATGGGAAACCGGCAGGGGCTTTCCCGATATCAGCCTGCTGGAGCCGCTGGCGGGGGCGCTGGATATCTCGGTGACCGAGCTGCTGTCCGGAACGGCGGTGCGCAACGGGAACAGGGCGGGCAATATGCTCCGCAGCAGGATCTATGTCTGCCCGGTCTGCGGCAACGCGATTTGCGCGACGGGCGAGGCGGTGGTCAGCTGCTGCGGCATCGCGCTTCCGCCGCAGGAAGCCGAGGACGCGGACGAAGACCACGGCATGCGGGTCGAAGTCTCGGAGGACGAATACTGGGTTTCGATGCGCCATCCCATGACCAGGGAGCATTATATTTCCTTTCTTATGGCAGTATCCGATCAGGGCGTGCAGTTCGTCAGGCTGTACCCGGAGGGAAACGCCGAAGCCAGGTTCAAAATCAGCCGCGTGAAGGATCTGTACGCGTACTGCAACCGTCACGGGCTGTTCCGGCTGAGCGTACGAAAATAAACGAAACCGTGGGGGACGACATGCTGAGACTGAGACCGTACAAGGCCTGCGACGCGCAGACGATCGTATCCTGGATCGGGGACGAGACCGCTTTCCGCAAGTGGAGCGCCGACCGCTTCGGCGCTTATCCCATATCGGCGGACGATCTGAACCGGCATTACGACGCGATGGCCGCGTCGGACAGCTTTTACGAGTTTACGGCCTTCGACGAGACCGGCGTGACCGGCCATATGATCATGCGTTTCACTGACGCGGACAAAAGGATTGTGCGGTTCGGCTTCGTGATCGTCGACAGCAGTAAACGGGGGAAAGGCTACGGCAAAGGCATGCTGGAGCTTGCGATCCGGTACGCTTTTGACATCCTGAAGGCCGAAAGGATCACGCTGGGCGTGTTTGAGAACAACGCGCCCGCGTACCGGTGCTACAAAGCGGTCGGATTCCGGGACTTGGAATTGCCGGAGCCCGAGCTTTTCCGTATCGGGAACGAGGAATGGAACTGCCTGGAGCTTGAACTGACGCGGGAGGAAACGGAAAAATGAAAAAGAAAAAACTGATCCATTGGCTGGGCCTTACGGGGATCATAGCGCTTGTCTCCTACGCCGCCGCCGTGATCTTCGCGCCGTCGGCGTATCCCGGCTATCGCTGGATGGAGCAGGCGGTCAGCGATCTGTCGGCGGAGAGCGCGCCTTCCCGGGCGCTGTGGAACCGGCTGGCCGCGCCGTACAATATCTGCGGCGTGGTATGCGCGACCTGCGTTTCCCTGTTCGTATCCGAAAGAAGGGTCGGCTCGCTGTTTTTCCGCGCCGGGATCCATCTGTTCGCGGTCATGAACTGGATCTCGGCCGTCGGCTACGCCATGTTTCCGCTTGCCGACGGCGGGAAAGAGATCGCCTCGCTTCAGGAAATAATGCATATCGCCGTCACGGCGCTCGTGGTGCTGCTGTCGATCGTTTCGCTGACATGCCTGATCGTCGCCGGGCTCAGAAAGGGCGGGAACAGAGGCGTCGGCGTCTGCGCGGCGGTCGCGCTGGCGATGATGCTGGTCGGGGCTCTCGGGCAGAGCGCGGTGCCGCCGCGGTACTTCGGCGTCGTGGAGCGCTTCAGCGTTTTCGCCACCGTCGGCTTCAACGCCGTGCTCGGATTGCGCCTGTTTGCCGGGTTCGGCGTGCGGGAAGAGCAATAGGACGATACGGAGGAAAATATGAACAAGCATAACGGAGCGGACGCGCCGAAAATCCCCGGGGACTATGCCTTTATCACCCTGCGCGAGAAGCCCGATCTGGCGGACGGCGCGGCGGCGTGGTTCCATGAAAAATGGGGCGTGCCGAAGGAAGCCTACCTGGAATGCATGTCGGATTATCTGACGGGGAAAACCGGAAACGGCTGGTATCTGTGCCTGGACGGCGAGCGCATCGTCGGCGGGCTGGGCGTCATCGAAAACGACTTTCACGACCGGAAGGACCTTGCGCCGAACGTCTGCGCGGTCTATACCGAGGAAGCGTACAGGGGACGGGGAATCGCCCGGCGGCTGCTGGACCTGACCGTCCGGGATATGCGCGCCAAGGGCGTTTCGCCGCTGTATCTGGTGACCGATCACACCGGCTTCTATGAGCGCTGCGGCTGGGAATTCCTGTGCATGGCGCAGGGAGACGGCGAGCCCGAAAACGTAGCGCTGCTACGCCTCCCTCCATTCAGCTTAGCCAGGGCGAAAAATCCATCCCAAATCTGATAATCTTTTATACTGAGAATAGTATAAAACGCGCCCGGAACGGTCTTTCCGGGCGTTTTGTTTTCCATGCCGCGCCGGCATTTGGCCGGTCAGCGGTTCAGCATCCAGACGCTGAGGTTCAGGTACGCCGCGAAGATCAGCCACAGGATATAGGGGATCTGCAGCGCGGCGGCGAGCCGGTCGGTTTTGCGGAACGCGGCGTTCATAAACAGCACCAGCGCGAGCAGGGCCAGCAGCCAGACGAAGGCAAGCGCGAAGGCCCGGAAATTGAAGAACAGAAAACACCAGCAGAAATTGAACAGCAGCTGCGCCAGATAGAGCCTGATCCCGGCGCTTTTCCAGGGATTTTCGCTTTTGAGATAGACCCGCGCGGCGCTGACGCCCATCAGGGCGTACAGGATGCCCCAGACGATCGGGAATACGACCGGCGGCGGGGAGAGCGTCGGCTTCGCTACGGCGTCGTTGTATATCTGCGCGCCTTGCCGGGTCAGAAACCCCGCGGCAAAGCCCACGGCTTCGGTGAACGCGATCCAGAATAGCGTCGCTTTCCAGGGCGTTTTTTTCATATTGAAATCATCTCCTGCCAGACTTCAATGATCCGATTCGGCATCACAGCGCGTTCCGCTGCTGCTCCTCCAACGCCAGCTTATCCGCGATCAGCGCGATGAATTCGCCGTTGGTGGGCTTGTCTTCGGGCGTGGCGACCCGGCAGCCGAAGGCGCGGTTCAGGCTTTCCACCCGCCCGCGGCTCCAGCCGACCTCGATCGCGTGGCGGATGGCGCGCTCCACCTTGCTCGCGCTGGTGCCGAAGCGCCGGGCGATCGTGGGATACAGTTCCTTGGTGATGCGGTTGATGCTGTCGGGATTGTCGAGCACCAGCTTTACGGCCTCGCGCAGGAACTGATAGCCCTTGATATGCGCGGGAATGCCCAGGCTGAGGAAGATATTGCTGAGCCGGTCGTCGATCGAGCGCGACGCCACCGGGAAGGGAACGGGATCGGTGCTGACGATATCCTGCTGCCGGGCGGCGTCGCGGATGCGGGCGGCGATCGCCTGCATGTCGGCGGGCTTGACCATATAGTAATCCACGCCCAGCCGCAGCGCGCGATGGATGAAATCCTCGCGGCTCAGGGCGGTGAGCGCGATGACCCGCGGGCGGTTTTCGGCCGGGAGCAGCTGCATTTGCTCCAGCACGCCGTATCCGTCCAGCTGGGGCATGATGATATCCAGCAGCATGACGTCCACGTGCTTTTCGTTCAGCAGGCGTATCGCCTCCATGCCGTTGGCGGCCTCCGCGACGACCGTCATATCCTCCTGGCTTTCCAGATAGCCGCGCAGCGCGGCCCGTATTTCATCGTTGTCATCGGTAATCAGTACCTGAACGCGATCCATAATGTGCCTCCTTTTGTTTGCGGCATAGCTTGGCGAAAACCGTCCTTTGCCGTCTGATGCCTTGGATGCGGCGATTATAGCATAGATTTATCGGCATTTGTGGAATTAGACAGAAGCACCGTCTTTTCGACAAAGAAAGTGTTTTCCCGCGCCGCGCCGGCCCGTCCGGGGGCGAACCGCGGAGCGGCAAGTACAACTTTAAAACAGCGAAATGCAGCGCAAAAACAGAGCGGCATCTTGTAATTTGGCGGATCGGTGCTTACAATAGATGTTGTTGATTTTGTATACTGTATCCAACATGCAAGGAGGCTTTGGAGATCATGAATGCTTATGTACAGCGCGTATATGACGGGCTCTGCGCCCGGAACGCCCATGAAAAAGAATTCCTGCAGGCGGCGGAGGAAATGCTGACCTCGCTCTCTCCGGTGTTCGATAAGCATCCCGAGTACGAAAAAGCGGGACTGCTGGAACGGTTTGTGGAGCCCGAGCGCATCATCATGTTCCGCGTGCCCTGGGTGGACGATAAGGGCAACGTGCAGGTCAACCGCGGCTACCGCGTGCAGTTCAACAGCGCCATCGGCCCCTACAAGGGCGGCCTGCGCCTGCATCCCAGCGTCAACCTGTCCATCATCAAATTCCTGGGCATGGAGCAGGTGCTGAAAAACAGCCTGACCAGCCTGCCCATCGGCGGCGGCAAGGGCGGCAGCGATTTCGACCCCAAGGGCAAGAGCGACAACGAAGTGATGCGTTTCTGCCAGAGCTTTATGACCGAGCTTTACAAGTATATCGGCAAGGATGAGGACGTGCCCGCCGGCGATATCGGCGTCGGCGCGCGCGAGATCGGCTTCCTGTACGGCCAGTACAAGCGCATTACCGGCCTGTATGAAGGCGTGCTGACCGGCAAGGGCCTGACCTACGGCGGAAGCCTGGCGCGCAAGGAAGCGACCGGCTTCGGCCTGTGCTATTTCACCCGCGCCATGCTGAAAAAGCACGGCAAGAGCTTCGCGGGCCAGAAGGTCGTCGTTTCCGGCAGCGGCAACGTGGCCATTTACGCGGCGCAGAAGGCCATGGAGCTCGGCGCGACCGTGATCGCCATGAGCGACAGCAACGGCTATGTCGTGGATGAAAAGGGCATGGATCTGGCCGTGGTCAAGCAGATCAAAGAGGTGGAGCGCGGCCGCATCAAAGAGTACGCCGCCCGCGTTCCCGGCGCGGTGTATACCGAAGGCTGCCGCGGCATCTGGACCGTTCCCTGCGATATCGCCCTGCCCTGCGCCACCCAGAATGAGCTGGATATCGAAGGCGCGAAGGCGCTGATCGCCAACGGCGTCATCGCCGTGGCCGAAGGCGCGAACATGCCCACCACCCTGGACGCCACCCAGGCCCTGCAGGCGGCCGGCGTGCTCTTCGCTCCCGGCAAGGCCAGCAACGCGGGCGGCGTGGCTACCAGCGCGCTGGAGATGAGCCAGAACAGCCTGCGCCTCTCCTGGACCTTTGAAGAGGTCGATCAGCGCCTGGTCGGCATTATGGAAAACATCTTCGCCAACGCCGACGCGGCCGCCGCCGAGTACGGCCAGCCCGACAACTATGTCCTCGGCGCGAACATCGCCGGCTTCCTGAAGGTTGCCGACGCCATGATGGCGCAGGGCGCGGCGGTCAACGTAGCGCTGCTACGCCTCCCTCCATTCAGCTTAGCCAGGGCGAAAAATCCATCCCAAATCTGATAATCTTTTATACTGAGAATAGTATGACAGACAAAAGAACATAGAAAAAAGGGGCTGTCGCGCAGACAGCCCCTTTTATTCATCGACCATGCTTTGGGGGCATGGTCGTTTGATTTCAGCGGTCGAGAAAGCGGTCCAGATCGACTTTTTGGAGGGCTTTGACCAGGATCAGGCCGACCATGACGGCGAGGGCTTCGCCGGCGGCCACCTGCAGGGCGGTTAGGAAGAAAGGCAGATTGAAGCAGACGGAGAGCACAAGGCCCACGATGATGCCGTTGGAGACCACAGGACAGGCGGCGGCGAGCCACTTGTTCTTGCGGAAATACCAGGTGCCGACGGCGGCGATCAGCGTGGCCAGGGAGCCGAACACGATATCGGTGATCCCGGCGGAGGGCCCGAGCAGGTTTGCGAGCACGCAGCCGACGAACAGCCCGGGAATGGCCTGCGGCATCAGCATGGGCAGCATGGTAAGCGCTTCGGATACGCGGCATTGCCAGTCGCCGTAGGAGATGGGCGCGAGCAGCAGCGTCAGCGCGGCGTACAGTGCGGCGATGACGGCGGAGAGGCAGATGGAGCGGGTGGTCAGCAGTTTTTTCATGTTTTTTTCCTTTCGGGGAGCAAAAAAGGCGCACCATTCCCAGGCGCGCCCAACAGAAGCATCTTCTGTTTTCGTCCCTAGTTTTGTTTAAAGACAGGATGGTTTCGAACTGTCTGCCATACGGCCTGCGTACTATACCATATCTGCGGGGGAAAGTCAACCGCGGAAAGACGCCTTTCCGATCAAAAAAAAGCGCCCATTCATTCCCATATGCTGAAATTACCCATTGCAACATTCGGAAAGAACCCATATAATAGAGATAAAGAATCAGATACAGACATTCGTTGAACAAAAGGAGGGTATAGGTATGAAGCGTATTGTTTCCCTTGTGCTGGCGGCGCTGCTGCTGTGCGGCTGCCTGCCGATGATGGCCCAGGCCGAAGACCTGCAGGACGTATACTGCGCCGAGCAGGATTTTTCCACCAAGATCCCCGCGGATAAAACCGCGGCGTGGGAAGAGGGCACGGGCCTTCGCATTTCCGTGGGCAAGCCCGGCTATGTGCCCTATGTGACCGTTTATCGCCGCGCGTCGGCGGACAAATTCAAGAACCCCGTCAATTACCTGAACAATATCTATCGCGAGTACATGGAAGAATCCTACGATAACAAAGTAGGCACCAATCCGTGCAAGACAAAGGAAATCGGCGGCAAACAGCTGTATTCCGCCAACTATCATTACGAGGTCAAGGGCAACAAGCTCTGCCTGACGCTGATGATCGAGGTCCGCGACGACGGCGACGTGGAATACCATGTGAAGTACGTGGAGGGCAAGGGCGACGAAGCCATGGCCGTGGCCGAAACCGCCGTGCGCTACTATCAGACCGGAAGCGCGAACGCCGATGACGGCGCGCCGGCGGCCGACGGACTGAAGACCGTGCACTGCGAAAAGGACGGCTTCTCCACCAAGATCCCCGAAGACGCCGTTGCGCGGGTCGAGGACGACGGCATTTTCTACGTCTGGCTGAAGGATGAGGGCTATGTGCCCAACGTGTATGTGGTGCGCAGGACCAAAAAGCTCAACAACCCCGAAAATTACGTGCGCAACGTGTACACCAATTTCATGAAGGAAACCTTCGGCGACAACCTCAAGGCGACCACGCAGTATGAACAGTATGAAATCGGCGGGAAACAGCTGCTGGGCGCTGCCTATGTCTACAAGGCGGCCAGCGGCGCGAACATCAACCAGCTGTTCCTGGTGGAGGTGCGCGCCGACCGCGACGTCGAGTATACCGCCCGCTACCTGAATTCCGAGCGCGAATCCACCCTGGCCGCGCTGGACGCCGTCGTGCGCAATTACCGCCCGGACGGCGAGCAGGCCGCCGCGCCGGCGCCTGCCGCCAAGCCCGCGCAGGTTTCCAGCATCGTTACGGGCACAAGGAATTACAGCGACAGCCGCTTCTCCATGAAGGTGCCCACCGGCTGGCAGATCAAAACCTTCGGCGACTACATGGATTTCGGCTTCAAGGCGTGGGATCCCGCCAACCCCAACCGCACGATCTTCATGACATTGAAGCTCGAGCCCTTCCTCAAGAGCCAGGCCGCGAAAGCCAAGTATCAGGAGGTCGCCCGGCAATTCGGCGGAACCTATACCTATTTCGCCGACGCGCCCGTGCTTGAATGGCTGACGCTGCCCGCCTTCCTGAAAACCATGCCCGATCTGTACAATTTCTGCGATAAATACAACGAAGTCGGGCTGGCGGCCAATCCGTCGCTGATCCCCAATATGGCCGACGTTAGCGTTCTGGATACCTGCGCGAGCAGCATCCCCTGCAACCCTTCCTGCCCGGATAACTCCATCGCGTACGTCAGCTACAACGACTTCCTGGGCCAGCCCTGCGAAGGCATCGTCACCGCCCAGCCCACCGACAGCATGGAGTATGACTTCTTCGGCGTGGACGGCTGGTTCTATACCGTATATCAGTTCATGGGCGTGACCGCGCCGAAGGGCGAAATGCAGGATCTGGCGTCCATCCTCACCGAGTGCCTGGGCTCTTTCAGCTTTGAACGGAGCTACGTGAACCTTTCCGTCGATCTTTCCAACGATCAGACGCAGGCACTGCTTGCTCAGGGCGAGCTGATGCAGGCCGCTCATGACGCCATGGTGAACGCGTGGTACACCTGGGAGAAATAACAAACGTCAAATCTAATGCAACGCAGAAGAAAGCGGCAGGTTTCGCGCCTGCCGCTTTTCTTTTATACGGTTTTTGCCTGAAGACAATGCCGGGGTTTATACTATTCTCAATCTAAAATCTTATCATCTGGTCAACGTAGCGCTGCTACGCCTCCCTCCATTCAGCTTAGCCAGGGCGAAAAATCCATCCCAAATCTGATAATCTTTTATACTGAGAATAGTATTACGGGCGGGATCAGTCGTTGTCCAGCGCTTCCAGGCCCTTGCGCGCTTCGGGCTTGCTGTCGCCGTGGCGGACGAACAGCATGGTGATGAAGGCGAGCGCCACAAACACCGTGGCGTATGGGAACAGGGTGGTCATGCCGGCTTTGTCCATCAGCATGCCGCTCAGGTAAGGCGTTACGGTCTGGGCGGCCATGCTGGCGGTATAGTAATATCCGGTATAGCGGCCGATATCGCCGCCCCGGCACATTTCGACCACCATGGGGAAGCTGTTGACGTTGATGGTCGCCCAGGCGATGCCTGCCAGGGCGAACATGGCGTTCATCAAAAGCGGGCTGCTGTCCGCGCGCAGGAAGGAAGCCACCAGGAAGGCCGTGGTCAGCATCGTCACGCCTGCCAGAATGGTTTTTTTGCGGCCGACGCGGCTGGCGATGATGCCCACGGGCAGATAGCTGACGATCGCCGCCGCCTGGGCGATGATCAGGGTCATATTGAAGTCGCGGCTCAGCACCTTGCCCGCGTACACGCTGTACTTGCTTGTGACGGCGTTATAGCCCATGAACCACAGCACGATGGAAAGCAGGATGAAGATCAGGCTGCGCTTTTCTGCGGCGCCGAGCTTGCGGCTGCCCTTGTCCGCGGTCTCGTCCTCTTCGATAATGCCGTATCTGGCGCTTTCCTCGCGCATCTCCTTCGCCCACTTTTTTTCGCGCACGGTGAGCGTAAAGATGCCCAGGGAAATCAGCATCAGCCCGGCGACGATGGCGAAGAAGGAACCGTAAGCCATCAGCGCGTTTTTGGCCGCGCCTGTGGCGAAGACCATGCCCAGCCCGAGGATGATGATGCCGCCCGCGCTGCCCATCAGGTTGATGATCGCGTTGGCTTTGCTGCGCAGCGGCTTCATGGTCACGTCGGGCATGAGCGCCACGGCGGGACTGCGGAAGGTGGACATGGCGATGAGCAGCAGCAGGAGAATGCCGATGAACAGGATCAGCGGCGTGCGGTTCGCCGCCGTCTGCGCGTGCGCGTATGCCTGGCGCGCGGGCGCGACATACACGGTATAATCCGGGTTATCCAGCGTCATGCCCATAAACCGCTCGCGGCTGATCTGCGTCAGGCCCTCCTGCGGCGTATCGGAAAGGACGTATTTTTCGCCCTCCGGGGTCATCAGCGGAGCGTCGTATTCAAAATCATACAGCGTGGTCAGCGCTTCGGGGGTATCCATCCCCTGCACGGCGCTCAGGTTTTTCAGCTGCAGGCCGTCGGCCCAGCTCAGCGCGAGCAGCAGCGCGGCTGCGGCCAGCGTGCCGAAAAGGATGAAGGGCGTGCGCTTGCCCAGCCTGCCGCGGCACTTGTCGGAAATCGCGCCGAACAGGGGCAGCATGAACAGCGCCAGGATATTGTCCAGCGCCATGATGATGCCGCTGTTCGCCTGGTTCATGCCGAACTTATCGGTCAGGATCTTGGGGATCAGGTTGTCATACGCCTGCCAGAAAGCGCAGATCAGGAAAAAGGCAAAGCCGACCAGCAGCGTGCGTTTATAGGACAGCTTCATGGATGGAACCTCCCTGTGCCGTTTTATGGGTTCTATTTTACCCCGTTTTATTCCGTTTTGCAACAAAAACCGTCCCGAAGCGCCGCGCCCGGGCGGTGATTGTTGTCATTTGCCGGCGGGATGCTGTATAATAGCCTCACAGACCGATAAAACGCTGCCGGACAGCCGGAAGGAGACGCTATGCCGCCAGTCAGCATGATGATCAAGCCCGTGTCCTCCGCCTGCAACATGCATTGCAGGTACTGCTTTTATGCGGATGTGGCGTCGCGCCGGGAGACGGCGGATTACGGCGTGATGGACGAGGCTGTCCTTCGCGAGCTGGTGCGCAAGGCCTTCCTTTACGCCGATCAGAGCGTTGCGTTCTCCTTTCAGGGCGGCGAGCCGACGCTGGCCGGGCTGCCCTTTTACGAGGCCTTCCTCCGCGCCGTGCGCCGGTATAACAGCCGGAACCTGCCCGTTACCTGCGCGCTGCAGACTAACGGCTGCGAGCTGGACGACGCGCTGCTGGATTTCTTCGCGGAGCAGCGCTTTCTCCTGGGCGTTTCCCTGGACGGAACGCGGAAAACGCACGACGCCTGCCGCAGGGATCATCAGGGCGGCGGCACCTATGATCGCGTCAGGAAAAACATAGAACGCATCCGCGCGCGGGGCATAGCGTACAACATCCTGTGCGTCGTGACTCCGGAAATTGCCTCCCGGGGAAAGGAATGCTGGGACAGCCTGAAGGAGCACCGATACCTCCAGTTTATTCCCTGCATTGACGGCTTTTCGGGACCGCCCGGCGTCGATTCGCTGTCCGCCGCGGACTATGGGCGCTTCCTGACCGACACCTTCGATTGCTATGAAAAGGCGGTTTACGCGGGGAATCCCGTCAGCGAGCGGCGGTTTGACAATTATATCGGCATCCTGCTGGGGCGCGAGCCCGAACAGTGCGGCATGAGCGGCGTTTGCGGGCAGTATTTCGTGGCCGAGGCGGACGGCGGCATATACCCCTGCGATTTCTATGCGCTGGATGCCTGGAGGATGGGCGACATCCGCCAATCGTCGCTGCTCCGCATGGCGCAAAGCGACGCCGCGCGGAGCTTTCGCGGCGCGTCCCTGGATAAACCCGCGATCTGCCGGCAGTGCCGGTGGGCCTTTCTGTGCCGCGGCGGATGCCGTCGGGACCGCGAAAACGCCGGGGGGATAAACCGATTCTGCGAAAGCTATACGCGCTTCTTTGAAGCACGCTACGAGAGAATGCGCAGGCTGGCGGCCGCGGCCGGCGGGCCGAAAGCGGGCGCGGATCGCGATTGAAATTGCGCCGGCGGCGTGGTACAATATTTTACGCAGCGAGAAGATCGGAGCGTTATTCCATGAACAAGATTTTGAGGCATCCGTTGATTAAACCGGCCGGGAAGGCTTTATATGGCGTGCTGCTGATATCGACGGTTCTGTATTCGCTTGTTTTTTCCGGCTTCACCAATCAGACCCTGCCGATGATCCGGATCACGGGCCGCCTGCAGGGCCCCGTGAGCGCCGCCGTTTCCCTGCTCTGCGCGGTTTGCGTATTGCTGGAGGCGCCGCGCGGTTGGCGGCGGGCGCTGTTCGCCGCGCTGCTGCTTTGCATGCGGGTGTTCGGCGCGATGGTATGGCAAAGCGGGATGCTGCTGAACACCCTGCTGCTTGCCGTGCTCAGCGATCTGGGAACCGAAAAGAGCAACGCTCGCTGCTGGCTGGCTTCGCACGGGCTCTATGTGCTGCTGATGGCCGCGCTGCTGCTAACGGGCAGCGTGCAGGACGTGCCGACCTATCATACCAAATCGCTGTGGATATTCAGGACGGGACATTCCTTCGGCATGGGACATCCCAATTCGTTCGCCGTGTTTTTCATGTCCACCTGGATGATGCTCTGGGTGCTTTTTCTGCCAAAACGGTGGTGGGGCACGGTGCTGTATTATCTGGTGGGCGGCGTTGCCGTCGGCGCGCTGACGCTGAGCCGCACGGCCATGGCGCTTATGATCCTCTTTCCGGCGCTGTATTATCTGACGCTTGCGCTCAGCCGTACCCGGCATCCGGGCTGCCTGCGCGCCGCCACCGCGCTGCCTTTTTCCGCGCTCGCGGTGACGCTCGCCATGGGCCTGCTGCTCTCCAGGCTCAGCCGGTATTATTCGGACGGCGCGTTCTGGATGCGCTTTTCGGATATCAGCGTCCTGAAGCAGAGCGGCCTTTCGCTGTTCGGTTATACGCCGGTCACGGACGGCATCCTGGATAATATGTATATCTGGCTGCTGGTCTACTGCGGCGCCGTTCCAACGCTTTGCTCGCTGATCCTGTACGGGTATATGCTGGACCGCCTGGCCGTTTCCCGGCGCGTCCCGCTTTTCGCCGTGGCGGTGCTGTTCGTGTTCTATGGCCTGATGGAGAACGCAGCGGCGTATCCGATCTATTTCTTTGTGCCCATGCTCGCGCTCGCGCCGCGGGAAAAGAAGGCGAAACGGCTGATAAGCCGGAACACGCCTGAGCAGATACATGATGGATTGCCGTATGGACGGAAAGGATGAGGGATTATGAAGCTGCTGCTGAAGAACGCGAAGATTTATGACGGCACCGGCGGCGCGCCGTTTACCGGCGACGTGCTGACGGCGGGGGAAAGGATACTGCGGGTCGCGCCGCAGATCGACGGCCCGGCGGACCGGGTGATCGACCTTGCGGGAAAAGCGCTGGCCCCGGGGTTTATCGACGCGCATTCGCATAACGACTGGTTTGCGCTCAAGACCGATCAATTGCGCTATTTCCGCCCGTTCCTGCTGCAGGGCATCACGACCTTCGTGACCGGCAACTGCGGCATATCCGCCGTGGGCTTCGAGCCGGACTGCGCTTTTATGGAGAAGGTGGGCGGCGGGCTGTTCAACTATCAGGATACGACCGGAAAATACGGCAGCATAGCGGAATACTGCGACGCCCTGGACCGGCATATGCCCTGCAATATGGCGATGCTGGCCGGCCACTGCACCGCCCGCGCCGCCGTGGGCGGGTATGAAAACCGCCGCCTGACGCCGGAAGAGGAAAAGGGCATGCTGGATATCCTCGAAAAGGCGCTGCGGGAGGGCGCGGCCGGGCTGTCCCTGGGGCTGATGTACGAGCCCGGGCTGTACGCCGACGTAGAGGAGCTGAAAAAGGTGGCGGCGCTGTGCGTCAAATACAACAAGCCGTTCACCGTGCATCCGCGGGCGGAATCCAAGGTTTCCATGGCGTATCCCCAGCTTTTCGGCAGGTCGCATCTGCTGCGCGCGTTCGACGAGCTGGTGGAGATCGCGCGCGGGACAGGGCTCAAATTGCAATATTCCCATGCCATTTTCGTCGGCCGCAATTCCTTCGGCGCGAAGGAAGAGCTGATGCGCATGATGGATCAGCTGCGCGCCGAGGGCGTGGACGTGATGTTCGATATCTACAACGAATGCCTGGGCGTATCGGTGATCACGGTGATCCTGCCCGTGTGGTATCAGGGCATGACGCCCGAGCAGCGGAAAAAGCCGCTGACGCGGTTGAAGCTGGCCGCGCTGGTCAAGGCGTCCAGCCTGCTGCTGGGCTTCGGCTTCCCCGATATCCAGGTCGCCTATATCGGCCCGGGATACGAAAAATACGAGGGAAAATCGGTGCGTCAGATCGCCCGCGAGGAGGGCACCAGCGACCTCAAGGCGTATCTCAAGCTGTGCGAGATCAGCCGCTTTATCGGCCGCGTCAATATGGGGCCGTATTCGACGCCCGAGGTGATCTCGGAGTTTGAGCATAACCCGAACTGCCTGTTCATGACCGACGCGTGGCTGGAGGAGCACGGCGTGCAGAACCCCGCGATATACGACTGTTTCCCCAAGTTCCTGCGGGACGCGCTGCGCGGAACGGGCGATACCGTGGAGGCCACCGTCCGCCGCATGACCGGCGCGACCGCCGACCGTTTCATGCTGCGCGACCGCGGATATCTGCGGGACGGGTATTACGCTGATCTGACCGTGTTCGACGAGGAAGAGATCAGAAACGCGCAGCCCGATCAGGAAAAACCCTTCGGGATCAAAATGCTGTTCATCAACGGCGTTCCCGTGCTGGAGAACGGCGTTCTGGACGAGCAGGCGCTGAAGACCACCGGCATGGCCCTGCGCGTCTGACGGAAAAGGAGGGATCGCCATGTCTGATATCGCGACCGGATTTCTTGCGTTTGGCCTGCTGTCGATCATGGGCTTTGTCATGATCGGAGTCTCGCTGTATGTGAAACGCTACCAGCGGAAAAAAGAGGAGAACGAGCGCGAGCTTGTCTCCGGAACGATCGTCGATGCCGTCGAGAAGATAAACAAAGCGCCAAGGAGCAGATCGGTGCGATTTTACGTTCCGCTCGTCGAGTTTACCGCGAACGGTCAGGTATACCGGCTGGAAAACGAAAACGGCGTGAGAGAAAAGGACAAAATAATCGTCGGCCAGTCGGTCGACGTGATGTATGACGCGCTCGATCCGACGCATTTTCATATTACAAGCGACGACGCGAACGAAACCGGCGCAAGCAGCCTGATGCGCTACGGCGTGATCTGGCTGATCGGCGACGCCGCGCTGGTGATCGCGGATTCTTACCTGCGTCTGCTGTTCTTTAAATAACGGCGGCGGGCCGCCCGGACGAATAACCGTGAGGTGAAGAGAATGACGTACGCAGTCTGCGCCGCTTTTGTCCTGATGGCTTGCTTCTATCTTCTGTATCAGAAGATCAAGGTCGTTCCCGGGCATAACCGCGCCTTGGGGATCGCCGTGAAGTGCGCCGCCACGGCCATGGCGGTGCTGGTGGCGCTGCTGGGCTGCCTGCGCAACGGCACCGCCGCGCATTGGGTGCTGCTGGCCGGGCTCGTCGCCTGCACTGTCGCGGACGGCGTGCTGACCGTGCGCTTTCTGGCGGGCGGAGCGGTCTTCGGCCTGGGGCATATCCTGTATATGGTTTCGTTCTGCATGATGAACAGGCCGGATATGCGCAGCGTGATCCTGCTGCTCGCGCTGATAGGCTTCGCCACGGCGGCGTTCGCGCGCTTCAGGCAGCGCATCGGCCGGCGCGCGCCTTTCTTTTACGCCTATGCCACCGTGCTCAGCCTCATGGTGTCGCTGGCCGCCGCGCAGGCGCCGACGTACTTTGCGGGCGCGCTGCTGTTCGCTTTTTCCGACGCGCTGCTGGGCTATCTGATGGTGGACAGGAACCATATGGCGCTGGATTATATCAGCCTCGGCGCGTATTACCTCGGCCAGTTCCTGCTGGCGCTTGCCGTGGTCGTACATTAAAAAAACAGGCCGCTTATTGACAGCGACGTTTTTTTATGCTATTATACCCACAATTCCGATAGGTATTAAGTAGATGGAGGATGGAAAGATGAGGATTTTTGAAAAGATTACCGATCTGATCGGAAACACGCCCTTGCTGGAGCTGAAAAACCTGGAGGCGGCGAACGCGCTGGAGGCGACCGTCGTCGCCAAGCTGGAGTACTTCAATCCCGCCGGCAGCGTAAAGGACAGGATCGGCCGCGCGATGATCGACGACGCCGAGGCCAAGGGCCTGCTCAAGCCCGGCGCGACCATTATCGAGCCTACCAGCGGCAATACCGGCATCGGCCTGGCCGCGGTGGCCGCTTCGCGGGGCTACAAGATCATTCTGACCATGCCCGAAACCATGAGCGTGGAACGCCGCAACCTGCTGAAGGCGTACGGCGCGCAGATCGTACTGACGGACGGCGCGAAGGGGATGAAGGGCGCGATCGAAAAGGCCAACGAACTGGCTGCCGCGACGCCCGGCAGCTTTATTCCCGGACAGTTCGTGAACCCCGCGAACCCGGCGATCCACCGCGCGACCACCGGCCCCGAGATCTGGCGGGATACCGACGGCAAGGTTGATATCTTCGTCGCGGGCGTCGGCACCGGCGGCACGCTGACCGGCGTGGGCGAATACCTGAAATCGCAGAACCCCAACGTGAAAATCGTCGCGGTCGAGCCTGCCTCTTCGCCCGTGCTCAGCAAAGGCACCCCCGGCCCGCATAAGATCCAGGGCATCGGCGCGGGCTTCGTCCCCGACACCCTGAATACCGGGATCTACGACGAAATCATCACCGTCGAAAACGAGGACGCCTTCCGGACCGGAAAGGCGATCGGCCGCACGGAAGGCGTGCTGGTGGGCATTTCCAGCGGCGCGGCCGTGTTCGCTGCCATCCAGCTGGCCAAACGCCCCGAAAACAAGGGCAAGCTGATCGTCGCCCTGCTGCCGGATACCGGCGAGCGGTACCTTTCCACTCCGATGTTTGCCGATTGAGTGGGCGGACTGACGGTTTCTGCGCAAACCAAGGAAACTGAATAATACTATTCTCAATCTAAAATCTTATCATCTTTGGGTGTCTTTTCCGTCTTGGCGTTGCTTCATTCCGGTCAACGTAGCACTGCTACGCCTCCCTCCATTCAGCTTAGCCAGGGCGAAAAATCCATCCAAAATCTGATAATCTTTTATACTGAGAATAGTATAAAGAAGAACGACGAGGGCTGCCCTCGCCGTTTTTCCTGCTGTTTTATTATGCCATTTCTATCAAAGTTTTTCGTCCGCGCCTCAGTTCAGCGTGAATTTCGCCTTGTAATCCTGGAAATCCCGCTCGTAGCTGGGAGAACGCTTTTCCTTGACCTTGCCCAGGTATTCATGGGTATCGAAGGAGCCGCCGCTCAGCTCGATCAGCGCCACGGCGATATTGGAGCACTGATCGGAGACCCTTTCAAAATTGGAAAGCAGGTCGTTGAGCACGAACCCCAGGGGAATGGTACAGAGGCCTTTCTGCAGGCGGTCCACGTGCCGCAGCTTCAGCTCGCTGCACAGATCGTCAACGACCTCTTCCAGCGGTTCCACCTTTCCGGCCAGCGTCAGGTTCTGGGAAAGGAAGGCTTCCACCGTGGTGCGGATGATTTCCTTGATCGCGCCGCTCATGACGGTAAGCTCCTGCATGGCTTCCTCGGAGAAGACCATCTGCTTGTCGTGCATTTCGCTGGCGCTGTGCGCGATATTGAGCGCGTGGTCTGAGATGCGCTCAAAGTCCGTCAGCGTATGGAGAAAGACCGATACCAAGCGGCTCTGATGCTCCGTAAGCTCGCGGCCGGTCAGCTTGACCAGATAGGATCCCAGCGCGTCCTCGAAACGGTCGCCCGCCGCTTCGAGCTCTTCCACGTAACGCAATCCGTTCTCGTTGTAGCTGATCAGCATCTGGATGGAGGCATCGATGGCCTGCTGGGTCTGCTTCGCCATATCGCAGATCGTCAGGCGGCTCTGCTCGATGGCCAGGGCGGGATGCCCCAGGAAGCGCTCCTCCAGCCGCAGGGCGGGATCGGCTTCCGAGCGCTTGGCCGGCACGATCAGCGAGCCCACGGCCTCCAGCACGTCGGCAAAGGGCGCGAGCACGCACAGGATGACCAGGCGGAGCACGGTGTTGACGAAAGCCAGGGAGAAGGGATTCATGGTCATCGACAGGAACTGAAAGCGGAAGATCGCGTCCGCGATATAGAACACCGAGGCGCAGGCCATCACGCCCATAAAGGAGGCCACCAGATAGCTCACCGCGGTGCGCTTGCCGTCGGTGTTCGCGCCCAGCGCCGAAAGCAGCACGGGCACGGACGCGCCGATGGTGATGCCCATGAGCAGCGGAAGCGCCGAACCGAGGGTCATGGCGCCGGTTACGCTCAAAGCCTGCACGATGCCTACGGCGGCGGACGCGGACTGCAGCATCGCCGAGAAGGCCAGGCCGGCCAGGATGCCGAGCAGAGGCTGGGTCATGGTGGTCAGCAGGCCGGTGAACCAGGGCTGCCGGCCCAGACCGCTGACCGCGCCGCTCATGGTGCTCATGCCGGTCATCAGCACGGCAAAGCCCAGCAGGATGTCGCCGATGTGGCGGCGGGTCTGCTGGTGGCTGAACATCCGCAGGATAATGCCCGCCACGGCGATCGCGCCCGTCAGCGTCGAGGTGGACAAAAGACTGCTCAGGCCCGAAGCGCCTTCGATATAGCTCAGGCAGATTACCCAGCCGGTGATGCTGGTGCCGAGAATCGCGCCCAGGATCACGGAGATCGCCTGCCGTATTTTCATCATGCCGGAGTTCACGAAGCCCACGACCATGACGGAGGTGGCCGAGGAGGACTGGATCACCGCCGTAACGCCCGCGCCCAGCGCCATGCCGCGGATCGGCGTGCCGGACAGGCGGAACAGGATCGGTTCCAGTTTGTTTCCCGATACGCGCTTCAGTCCGTCGCCCATCAGGCTCATGCCGAAGAGAAACAGCGCCACGCCGGAAAACAGGCTGATAATCGCGGAAATACCCATTCAATCACTTCCTTCGCGTTCATGTTATTGCGCGCATGTTAAATCCGCCGACCGGTTTGTGTTAAATCTGTGTTAAATTATCAAAACCGCTGTTCAGGGAGGAGAAACTATGTTACGATAAACGGGAGGTGATCGCGTTGATCTATCTGCTCGAGGACGACGAGAGCATTCGCAAGCTGGTGGTTTACGCGCTGGAAAGCCAGGGTTTTGAAGCGCAGGGCTTTGAAACGCCGGCGCAGTTCCGGGCGGCCATGGAGCGGAAGCTCCCCGCGCTCGTTCTCCTGGACATCATGCTGCCGGAAGAGGACGGTATTTCCATATTGAAGCGCCTGCGCGGCAAGACCGCCACGGCGCGCCTGCCCGTCATCATGCTGACGGCGAAGAATACCGAGTTCGACCGGGTGGAAGGGCTGGACGCGGGCGCCGACGATTATATCTCGAAGCCCTTCGGCATGATGGAGATGGTGGCGCGCGTGCGCGCGGTGCTGCGGCGGTCCGCGCAGGAAGCGCGCGCGTCCGATTACCGCTTCGGTCCCCTTTATATATGCCCGGAGCGGCATGAGGCGCGGGTGGACGGCGCGCCGGTCGCCCTGACGCATAAGGAATTTATGCTGCTTCGGCTGCTCGTGGAAAACCGCGGAATGGTGCTTACCCGGGAGGTCCTGCTGGACCGGATCTGGGGCTGCGGCGCGGACAGGGAAAACCGCACGCTGGACGTGCATATCCGCACATTGCGGGCCAAGCTGGGCGCGGCGGGCGGATACATACAGACGGTACGGGGCGTTGGCTACCGGATGACGGAGGAAACGACATGACGAAGACGATTTTCCGCAATACCTTTCTGGTCGGCCTGTCGGTGCTGATCCTGTGCGGCATCCTGTTTTTCGGCGTGCAGTACAGCCAGAGCCGCGAGGAGACCTATAACGAGCTGCGGCAGGAGGCGGTGTACGCCGAGCGCGGCCTGCTTTTGAACGGAATCGAATACCTGCAATCGCTGGACCGCGCGAACCGTGTCACCTGGATCGACGAAAACGGCGACGTGCTGTACGACGCCGAAATACCGCTGCCCGCCGCCAATCAGAAGGAATACGCCGAGGTGCTCGCCGCGCTGACAGAGGGCGAAGGCCAGGGCGTCAGGGCCTCCGAGATCGGCGGCGAATCCACCATGTTCTACGCCAGGCGCTGCGAGGACGGCACGGTGCTGCGCCTGAGCCGTCCGCTCAGCACCGTGCAGTACGCGCTGGTGGCGGTCAGCCCGGTGCTGTGGGTGCTGGTGCTCGTGCTGCTGATATCCGGCGTGCTGGCCTTCCGCATGTCCAAAAAGATCGTAAAGCCCATCAACGATCTGGACCTGGACCATCCCGATCCCAACATTTATCCCGAGCTTGCGCCGCTGATCGGCAAGATCCAGGAGCAGAAGCTCACCATCCAGGAAGAGGTGGCGCAGCGCGAAACCCTGCGCCGGGAGTTCTCCGCCAACGTGTCCCACGAGCTGAAAACGCCACTGACCTCGATTTCCGGCTTCGCGGAGCTGATGGCGGAAGGCGTCGTGGAAGAAGGCAAGGTGCAGGAGTTTGCCAGGGATATTCACAAGGAATCCCAGCGGCTGATGACGCTGATCGACGATATCATCAAGCTCTCCAGGCTGGACGAGGAAGCGGCGGAGCCCGAAATGGAGCCCGTCGATCTGCATGAGCTGTCCGCCAGGGTGCTGGAAAGCCTGCGCCCCGTGGCGGAAAAACAGGGGATCAGCCTGGAGCTGACCGGCGGGCCCGCGGTGATATCGGGCGCGCCCCAGCTGCTGAGCGAAATGGTTTACAACCTCTGCGACAACGCAATCAAGTACAACCGCCCCTGCGGAAGCGTGACTGTAAACGTATCCGTCCTGGAAAACGAAACCCGTCTGAGCGTCACGGATACCGGCATCGGCATCCCGCCCGAGCACCAGAAGCGCGTGTTCGAGCGCTTCTACCGGGTGGACAAGAGCCACTCCAAGGAGATCGGCGGCACCGGCCTGGGCCTGTCCATCGTCAAGCACGGCGCCCAGTATCACGGCGCGCGGGTGGAGCTCAGCAGCGAGCCCGGCGTGGGCACGCAGATTCAGCTGATCTTCCCGCGCGGAGAGGAACAAAAGAGCCTGCCGCAGTAACGGCAGACCCAGCTTTTCTGAAAATACCGGTATATCCGCTGCCTTCGGCGAGCGCCGAACGGATCAGCGGATTTTTTTCTGTGCGTCGGTTCCCGGCGCGTTTTTGCCTTCGCGCAGGCCGACGACCAGCTTTTCCTCGTCGCCGTCCCTGAACAGGGCGGCCTTGAGCGTGACCGGCCTGGGAACGCCCTTTATCATGAGCCGGTAATCGATGCTGAAGCTGCCGTGCAGCTTGATTTCGCGCAGCACGTTTTCGCGGGTCACCTGCTCGCGGAACCGCTTTCTGTCTTCGGGATAGCAGTACGTATCCACGTCGATATAAGCCTGCCCGAAGAAATCTTCGCCGCCCTTCGACGCGCCGAGGCTTTCAAAGTCGTCGGAAGAGCTGCATACCACATAGCTGCCCGTTTCAAGATCGACGGTATACATGGTGAGATAGCCGTCGGAGAGCGCCATGACCGGCACGAGCATGTTGCGCTCCTTCTGCAATTCCTCGTACCGCTTCTTCTGCTTCATGTGCGCGTCGATATTGCTGACGCCCAGGATGAGGCGGTTGCCACCGCGCATGCGGGTGATCTTCATGTTGACGTACATCGGCGTTCCGGTATCGATCAGGCGGTACGTGGTCGTGAAAACGCCCTGCGTATTCAGCTCGTGCAGCACGTTTTCCCTGGAGAACCATTTGAGGAACGGCTCGCGGTCCTCCTCGTAGATGCGGGTCATGGCATCGATCCTCGCCGATTCGAAAAAGCCTTTGCCGTGGCGCTCTATGAACAGCTCCTCGCGGCCGATCTGAGAGGAGTATTCGATGTACTGATCGGTATCCAGATCGATTACATACAGGTTGTAATAGTCGGCCGCGAGCGCCCGGGCGATATCCGCGAAGGTCGTGCTTTCGTCCGGATCGGTAACGGAGAGGACGGCGATCGCGATCGCGGCGGCTCCCGTGACCGGGTTGACGCTTACGCGGCGCACAAGGGAATGCGCGATCGAGCCGTCGGGCAGCTTCTGATCAAAGAACACGCGGTTTCCGGTGCTCAGGGATTGCTTGATCGCGGATACGAACGCGTCGCCGACTTCGCCGGAGGAGGAAATGAAATCCGCCATGTCGGACATGACGTCGACATGGAAAAGGCGTTTGACCAGTTCGCGGTAGGAACGGTTGCTTCGCACGTATCTGGCGCCGCCGTTCCATACCTCGAGGATGCTGATCGGGATCGTATCGAAATAGTTGTGGAAGCCGTTCTCCGAGTCGCCGGCGATGATGCCCAGATCGTAAAGGCTGACCTTTCCTATGCTCTCGTAATAGCCGGATTCTTCCGGATCCTCGTTTTCGATCAGCGATTTGCTGCTGTACATATCGCGGATCGTATCAAAGGGGAGCGGCTTGCAGTAATAATACCCCTGCAGCTTGGAGCAGCCGATCTCCTGCAAAAATCTGCTCTGCGATTCGGTTTCCACGCCCTCGCAGACCGTATCCAGCCCCAGGGAGGTGGCGAGCCGCATCAGCTCGGTCAGGATGACTTTTCCGTCCCCGCCTTCCTTGAGCATGCGCATGAAGCTCATGTCGAATTTGACGAGGTCAAACTGGATGCTGTGCAGAACGTCCAGCGACGAATACCCGCTGCCGAAGTCGTCCATCCATACCGGGAAGCCGAGCTCCCGGAAGCGCTTCACCTGCGCCTTTATGAACTCGAAATCGCGGCCGATCATGCTCTCCGTTATTTCGATCGTGATCCGGTCGCGGTCGATCCCGGCGGCGTCGACGCGTTTGCGTATCTCCTCCACGATGTCGCAGGCGTCGAAATCGTCGCGCGAGAGGTTGATGGAGTGCGGGAGGATATGGAAGCCTTCGTCCTTCTGCGTTTTGATGGCTTCCAGCACCTGGTCGATGACATACAGATCGAGCTTGTAGATCAGCCGCGCTTCCTCCAGCACCGGGATATAGCTGGCGGGGGAGAACATGCCCTTTTCGGGATCGATCCATCTCGACAGCGCTTCCACGTCGCAGACCCTGCCGTTGACGGCGCGGATGATCGGCTGGAGATAAACCTTGATCCATCCTTCGCGGATGGCGGTATCGATGTTCTCGATGAAATAGTGCCTGTTTACTGCGTTTTCCCGCAGCTCGGCGGTGTAATAGCTGAACCCGGAGGCGTACGAGCCCTTCAGCACGCCGCAGGCCATCTTCGCTCTGTCGCACGCCGAGCTTGCGGGCACGTCCTCTATGCGATGCGGATAGATGCCGACGTGCACGGGCGGCGTCTTTCCGTCGTACAGCTTGCCGAACGCGGCGAAAATGTCGTTCAGCTTTTCTTCCAGCCCCGATTCGGGTGAAATCACCGCGAAATGGTCGGAGCCGATGCGGCAGCAGTTTTCGTTGCTGAACGCCGCGGACAGCAGCTGCGCGAACGCCTGGAGCATCTGATTGCCGACGGCGAAGCCATGCTTGTTGTTAAAGAATTTCATGCCGCTGAAATCGATGTAGAGCAGCGCGGGTTCGCCGCCCGATTTCAGTATTTTATCTTTTTCCGCCTCGGCCAGCTCGAAGAAATAGGTCATGCTCGGCAGGCCGGTCAGAAAATCGTACCGGCTGGCCTTGATCATGCTCTGCTCGTGAAGCGCGTTGCTGAGCGTATGGGTTATTTCAAACCTCGTTTCCGCGGAATCCTCCACATAGGTGCCTTCGTCGGTATACCATACGTGCGCCAGCCTGACCCCGTCTTCCGTATACACGTGCTCGCCTATAGCGTGCACGACGACGTAATCGGCGGTTTCCTTTCTCCGCGTCCGGTAGATCACCTCGTACCTTCCGCCCTCGGTGGCGAAGACGATGGCGGCGTTGGCGATCCGGGCCTTGTCGTCGGGATGCGTATCCTTGTACATGTCGTGATCCATGTCGTAATACGCCTGCTCGCGGTCGGTATAGCCGAACAGCTCGCAGAAACCCTCCGAAAGGACGAGGGTGACGACGCGTTTGTTGATAAACTGATAAATGGCGAACGGCTGACGCAGGCCTTCCAGCGCAGCCTTTTTTTCCGCCGTAAAGACGTATCGTTCCATAGCCTCACCGCAGCTTTCTTTTTCGTTGGGTCCGTTGGGCTGTTTTTATATTCTTTCAGTCATTATGGATAAAGGCGGGATGCCGCGTCTCCCGAGGGAATAACGAAAAAACGGACAAGCGGGCGGATCATTCTCTGTCTGTTTGTCTGTTTCCGGTCGTCATATTGTCGGTTGTATAAGCGGGCCCCGGTCTGTCGCGTGTGCCGTCTGTTCCGCGGGGAAATGGAATATCCGTATATTATACAGAAAAAAAGGCCGAATGGCAAGTTTTTCTTGCTGTTTTCTGGGGCTTTCCCGCTATTTTCTGAAGGTTTCGATCCCGCGCAGCACCTCGGGCTCGCGCACGTCGCGGGCGTCCGTAAACATGCGCCGGGTCAGGATCGCGCCGTTGCGGTAATACAGGCACACCAAAGGGCAGTCCTGCCAGAACTGATTCTGTATTTCCATCAGCGCCTGCCTGTATTCGGCGTAATCCATCGCACCGCGCAGCCGGGTCTGGATCAGCGCGTCCATTTCGCCGGATTTGTAGCGCATGTAATTGCCGGTGTTCCCGGATATCAGCAGATACCCCGGATCGGGGGTGAAATCGATGTTATACGCGGCCAGGCACAGGTCGTAGGACCCGGCCTTCAGCTTTTCGGCCGCTTCCTTGTAGGTGATCGTGTTCACCGAGCATTCTATGCCCACTTCGAGCAGCCGGTCGGCGATGCGGTTGGCAACCTCCACGCGCACGCTGTTGTCCTGCTCCTCGTACACGTAAAAGCGCAGATGCAGGTTCGCCTGCTTCCCGTCCGTGATGCGGATGCGCACCTCGTTGCCGGCGTCGCTGATCGTAAAGCGGTCCCATCCGGCGGCGTCCAGCAGCTCCATCGCGCGCTGCTTGTTGTATTCCTGGTGATGCTCGCCGTTCCAGTAGGTCCAGGTGCCGGGAATCAGCGGGGTATCGGTGCGCGTGACCATGCCGTAATACACGTTGTTCACGATATCGTCCATATCGATCATGTAGCGGATCGCCTGGCGCACCTGCACGTCGGCCAGCTCGGGCGCGTGGTTGTTCATCAGCAGCGTTTCCAGCTGGGTCGTGCGGTAATCGATGTTGTAGCTGCTCACGCCGCTGCGGTACTGCGCCGCCGTGATGGCCCGCGTCAGGATGGCGTCCACGTTGCTGTATTCATAGGCCGATATCAATTCGCGGTTGGTGGTGAAAAAGTTGACCAGCACCTGGCGGTTCTCGGGCAGGTTCTGCCACCAGCCGGTATAGGCCGACAGCAGCATGTACACGCCGGGCTCGAACATATCCAGGAAATACGCGCCCGTGCCCACGGGATTGGGCGACTGCACTTCGCTCGCCTTGAGCACGGGAAAGGTCATGGCGAACAAAAAGCCGTAATTGGCGCGGTTGGTGCGCACGACCACCGTGCGGCTGTCGCTGGCTTCGATGGAGGCGACGAAATATTTGAGCGTCTGGTAGCGCCCCTGGCCTTCTTCGGCCAGCCGCAGGATCTCGGACGCCGTCGCCGCCACGTCGTACGCCGTCAGCGCGGTGCCGTCGTGGAAGCTGACGCCGTCCCGCAGGTAGAAGAACCAGGTCTTGCCGTCGGTGCTGGTGCTGTAGCGCTCGGCAAGGCAGGGCTGGGGCTGGTAGTCGTCGTCCAGGCGCATCAGCCCCTCGTACATCAGGCTGGTCACCGACATGAATTCGCGCTCCACCGGCGTGAGCGGGTTGACCTGGGTGCTGGATACCGAAATGATGCCCATATGCACGCCCGTGTCGGTCATCATTTCGGCCGCCGCGCCGCTTAGCAGCAGCGCCGATGCCAGCAGGCAGGCCGCGAGGCGTTTAAGCCGGGTCGGGATAGAAATGCTGGAAATAAATGGAATATGCATCATAAACCTTTCCCGCGTAATAGCGCGTATCCTCCATGGGGATCTCCTCCAGCCGCAGACGCTGCTGATCCGCGGCGTAATTCATGATCCATCGCTTCACGTTGTTGGGCCCCGCGTGATAAGCGCAGGCGATTTCGATGGGATCGCCGCCGAAAATGCGGCTCAGATATCCCAGATACCAGCAGCCGTAGCGGATGTTGGTTTCGGGATCGTACATATCCCGGAACGAAGTCTGCTCGTTCAGATTGCGGCGGATGAAATCGAAGGTGTCTTCCATCACCTGCATCAGCCCGCGCGCGCCGACGCTGCTGGTGGCGTTTGGATCATAGCTGCTTTCCCGCAGGATGACCGCCGCAGCAAAGGCGGGCTCGATGCCGTTTTGCAGCGCGTATTTTTCGATCCAGGGCCGGGTTCCGTTCACGGTATGCCGGGAAACGAGCAGGTCGTAGGCCGCCGCGGCCTCCTCTCGCTCGCGGGTGAGCGCGTCCCGCTTGGCCTGCACCGAGCGCAGCGCAAGCACCGCGGCGATCAGCAGCAGGGCGAGCACGGTCGCCGTGCGCAGGGGAAAGCGCGCGGCGGTTTTTTCCCGGCGCGTGGGCTGCTCCGGCGGCGCGGCGGGCGAAGGCCTGGGCGCATAGCTGCGCGCGCGGGGCCGCTGCCAGCCGCTCTGCTTTCCGGCTGCCTGCCGATCGCTGCGGCGGTTGCGCGGCACGGGACGGAAATCACTCATGGCGCAGCCTCCTTCGCAGGTCGCGCAGCAGCGCGCGCACGCGCCGCCGCGTGTCCGCCCGGCTGCCCATCGTGCTGATGCGGTGCTGGGCGCGCAGTTTTTTTTCGGCCAGCGAAAGCTGGCTGTCTATGCGCGCCTGGGCCGCCGCGCGGTCCAGACGGTCCCGGCGCATGACCCGGCGCAATTGCTCCTGGAGCGTGATATACACGCACCAGACCTCGTCGCAGTGCGCGTCCATGCCGGTCTCGTACAGCAGCGGCACGTCCCAGCCCACGATATCGGCCTGCGCCGCCTCGGTCTCGCGCAGCATGCGGGCCGTCACAAGGGGATGGATGATCTCTTCCAGCGCGCGGCGCTTCCGCGCATCCGAAAAAACGAGCGCGCCGAGCGCGCGGCGGTTCAGCTCCTCCCCGTCGAATACGCCGTCGCCGAAGCGCGCGCGGATGGCGGGCAGCGCTTCCCCGCCCTTTGCCGTTACGGCGCGCGAGATAGCGTCCGCGTCCAGCACCGGCACGCCCAGATTGCGCAGCTCCTGCGCCACGTGGCTCTTTCCGCAGGCGATGCCGCCCGTGAGCCCCAATACAAAAGGCTTATTTGGTTTCATACCAGCTGTGTCCCGTCTTGACCTCGGCCACCAGCGGCACGGACAGCGAGCAGACGTTTTCCATGCAGTCCTTCAGCAGGCGGGCCGCCGCTTCCGCTTCGCCTTCCGGCGACTCGATGATCAGTTCGTCGTGTACCTGCAAGATCAGCTTGCTCTGATAGCCGCCCTTCTTCAGCGCTTCGTGCACCCGGACCATGGCCAGCTTGATGATATCGGCCGCGGTGCCCTGCACGGGCGTGTTCATGGCGGCGCGCTCGCCGAACGCGCGCGTGTTGTAATTGGAGGATTTGAGCTCGGGCAGCATGCGCACCCGGCCGAAGAGCGTGCGCACCTCTCCCTGCGCGTAGCCCTCCGCCTTCTTCTGCTCCATAAAGGCTTTCACGCCGGGATAGGCGGCGAAATACCGCTCGATGAAGGCGGCGGATTCCTTGCGCGTCATGCCGGTGTTCCGGGCCAGGCCGAAATCGCTGATGCCGTATACCAGGCCGAAATTGACGGCCTTCGCGTGGGAGCGCATCTGCGGCGTCACGTCGCCGATGCCGATGCCCGCCACCTCGGCCGCCGTGCGGGCGTGGATATCCTGTCCCTGCCGGAAGGCGTCCACCATCGCGGCGTCGCCCGAAAAATGCGCCAGGATGCGTAGCTCGATCTGGCTGTAATCGGCGTCGATCAGCACATGGCCCGGGGAAGCAACGAACGCGCGGCGGATCTCGCGGCCCATATCGGTGCGCACGGGGATGTTCTGCAGGTTGGGCTCGGCGCTGGATATGCGCCCGGTCGCCGTTCCGGTCTGGTCGAAGAAGGTATGGATGCGGCCTTCATCGTCCACCTTGCGGATCAGCGCGTCGATATAGGTGCCGTGCAGCTTGCTGACCTGCCGGTATTCCAGGATATCGCCGACGGCGGGATGCGCGTCGCGCAGGCTTTCCAGCGTTTCGGCGTCCGTGGAAAAGCCCTTGCTGGTTTTGCGGCCGGCCTGCAGCCCCAGCTTGTTGAACAGCACGTCGCCCAGCTGCTTGGGGCTGTTGATGTTGAACTCGCCCACGCCGCAGCGCTCGAAAATGCTCCGGCGAAGCTCGTCTTCGCGCTGGGACAGGCGGCTTCCGATCTCCCGCAGCACGTCGGTATCCACGCGGAAGCCCGCGCGCTCCATATCGAACAGCACGTTCAGCAGGGGAAGCTCGATCTCCCGGTACAGGCGATCCACGCCCTGCGCCTGCATTTGCTTCTGCTGCCGCCGCCAAAGCGTCCATACGCCCGAGGCGTCGGCGTCGCCGAAGGACGACAGATGATAGCTTTTTTCCTGGGGGTTCAGCACGTAGGCCGCGAGCATGGTGTCGAAGGCGATCTCCGGCAGCGGCTGTTCCTGCCCGGCCAGCGCGTGCAGCAAACGCTTTCCGTCGTGCGTGATCACCGATCCGCGCCAGACCGGCCCGGCGTCCCGCAGGGAAGCGCCGCCCGCGTCCGCGGCGTCGAACAGGCTCGTCTGCCCGCCCAGCGAGGCGCGCAGCCGGGTTTCGCCCGAGCAGAGGGAAAGCTCCTCCTCGCCCGCGAAAACGGCGATGTCTTTATTGTCCCGGCACAGCGCCGCCGCGCTTTCCCGCGTCAGCTCCCGCCATTCGCCGAAGGCCGTGTTTTCCTCCGCCTCCGCCGGGGCGTCGCCGCCCTGTTCCTGGGGGATGCGCGAGGCGATGGTCGAAAGGCCGTATTTTTTCAGCGCGGGGATGCCCGCCGCTAAATGATGGGCCTCGCAGGCGTCGTAGCGCACGGTCAGCGGGATATCCCGCCGGATCGTGGCCAGCCATTTCGAGAAGCGCGCCTTGTCCGCGTTGTCCCGGATCTTTTCGCCCAGCTTGCCTTTGATTTCATCCCCGTGGGCCAGCACGTTTTCCAGCGTTTCGTACTGGTCCAGCAGCTTGACCGCCGTCTTTTCGCCCACGCCGGGCACGCCGGGAATGTTGTCGCTGCTGTCGCCCATCAGGCCCTTGAGATCGGTGATCTGACCGGGCGTGACGCCGAAGAGCTCCCTGACCCGCGCGGGCGTGCATTCCTCCACCTCGCTGATGCCCTTGCGGGTCAGCAGCAGGGTGACTTCGTCGTCCACCAGTTGCAGCGCGTCGCGGTCGCCGGTGAGCAGCAGCGCGTCCACGCCCTTTTCCCGGCACTGCGTCGACAGCGTGCCCAGGATGTCGTCGGCCTCGTAGCCCGTCAGGCTCAGCACGCCCAGCCCCATGGCGGTCAGTATTTCCTTGATGGAATCAAACTGCGGGCGCAGCTCGTCCGGCGTGCGCGCGCGCCCGGCCTTGTATTCCGCGTATTCGGTGTGACGGAAGGTGGGCGCGTGCTCGTCGAAGGCGACCGCGCACCAGCGCGGAGACCGCTCCTTGATGCAGCGCAGCAGCATGCCCAGAAAACCGTGCAGGGCGTTGGTGTATACGCCGTTGTAATCCATCAGCGGCAGGGCGTGAAACGCCCGGTGCATCAGGCTGTTGCCGTCCACGATCAGAAAGGTATCTCGCATATGTCGCACCTCCGTACCGTATTGTAACACAGTTCGCCCGAATATACAAAGTAAACCTGTTCCATAATACGGGCGGAGGTGTAAATAAATTGCGCAGCGTTGTAAAAAAATGGAGCGAAGCCGCCCTGGCCGCGCTCTGCGTGCTCGCGATCGTTTTCGCCGCCCTGTACACGCGGCAGGACGATCTGCGCCGCCTGGCCGCGCGCAGCGCAGCCGAAAGCCTGGATCAGCGGCTGGAAGACGCGCGCACGCCCGCGCCCTGGCGGATGCCCGTTCCGCAGCCGCCCGAGACGGCCTACGCCGGAGCGGAACGGAGCGCGGGCGGCTTATGGCGGTTTTCCCCCTGGATCGGCTGCGCCGTTTCCTATGGGCAGCGCGTGTGCGCCATGCAGGCGGGCGAGGTGACCTTCGCGGAGGCCGATGAAGTGCGCCTGCTCCACGACGGCGGCGTCGAGACCCGGTACAGGGGACTGCAGGGGCTGCTCGTGCATACGGGCGAGCGCGTTGCCGCCGGGCAGGCGCTTGGCACCGCGAACGGGCGCTTGGAAGTGTGCGCGCTGCGCGGGGAAACCTATATCGATCCCCAAAGTCTTGTTCCGTAATATGAACGGGATGCTTCTTTTTAAGGCATCCCGTCACGGCTTTATGGCAAGTATGCGTTTTTTGTGTGAAGATCCCGTGAAATTTTGATATTTTTCCCGCTTTCCGTTTTTATTCGACAAAAGCTGTCATTGTATTTCTTTCATTTGTGTTATACGCTTTGCTCACAATCTTTTTGAGGAAAGCGGGGGAATGCTCCATGAACGAAAACGCGCGCTTCGATCCCTGCGGGAACGCCCGGATCCTGCTGGAACTGCTGTACGAAAACGCTATGCTGCGGGAAGCGATCCAGATCAGCGTCCGCCTGGACGAAGCCCAGCTGAAACGCTGGCAGGTCAACGTAGCGCTGCTACGCCTCCCTCCATTCAGCTTAGCCAGGGCGAAAAATCCATCCCAAATCTGATAATCTTTTATACTGAGAATAGTATAAAATGTTTTGAATGAAGACACTTTCCTGCTCCTAACTCACCCTTCGTGAATTGGCTCTGAGAACGCGGACAGTATTATTCTTCCAGCATGATCCGCGCGGCGTCCTGCGGCGTCGGGGCGATCTTCTCCGCTCCGGCTTCGCGCAGCTCGTTTTCGGGACGGAAGCCCCAGCCGGCTGCGACCAGGTGCATGCCGGCGCCGCGGCAGGTGCGGATATCGGTGGGCGTGTCGCCCAGATACCAGAAATCATCGGGCGTCAGCCCCATCTCGGCGGCGATGTTCAGCGCCGGGGCGGGATCGGGCTTGATGGGCACGCCGGGCCGCCTTCCGCGCGTGATCTCAAAGACGTTTTCTCCGAAATAATGCGCGATCACGCTGGCGACGTCGGCGTCGTCCTTGTTGCTGAGCACGGCCAGCCGCAGCCCGGCCCGTTTGAGATCGGAAATCAGCTGCGCAACGCCGTCATACACATGGGACGTATCGTTGCAGTGCTCGGCGTACATGGCGCGGTAATCGTTGAACACGGCTTCCACCATATCCTGATGCGCTTCGCCGACGGCGCGCTTGGTCAGATTGATCGCCCCGTCTCCCGTGAAATAGCAGTAGGCTTTGACGGGATGAACGGGGAGGCCGTGCGCCGCGAGCACGCTGTTCATGCAATGGGAAACGTCGGGCAGCGAATCGATCAGCGTGCCGTCCAGATCGAACAAAACGGCTTTTTTCTCGGTCATTGTTTTCACCTCTCGGCCTGATTTTACCATATCGGCCCGCATGAAGCAAGGAAAAACGGCGCATACTTCCTGCGGAGGTGTTGCGATATGGAAACGAACCAGAAGGATAAATCCCGCCGCGTGCGGCTTCAGGTCGGGGCGTTCCTTGTTTTTTCGGCCGTCGTGCTGGCATTGGTCCTGTCCTGGGGTACGGGCGTCAGCGCCGTGAGCCGCAGCCGCGGGACCGTGGAGGACGACTGCCGCCTGATCCAGACGCTGCGCTACGCCCGCTGCGGGCACGAGGTGGTGCGGCGTATTACGGCCGATAAGGAATACAAGGGCTGCACGCTGCAGCAGATGCAGGAAGCCTTTTCCGAATGGGATATCACGAGCTTTTCGCCCGCGGAGATCGAAATGAGCCGGACGCTGCAGATCTACTGCCCGGATCATCTGGTGGTGCTGCCCGACGGCGCGGGCGTGCTGGGCGTGTATGAAAACAAGTACGGCGACGGCTACGCGCTGCGCGCGCAGCTTGATATCCCCGTCAGCGATCTGCCGGAAAACGTGCGCGAAACGGTGCACCTGGGAATGCCCTTCAAAAGCGCGGACGAGATCGAAAGCTGGCTGGAAACGCTGGAAAGTTGACATAAAACCGGGGAGGGGGTATACTGCCGATAGCGCGGCGGCGCGGGAGGTACGTTCTGCATGAGAAAAAAGGGCGGGGTCTCGCTTCTGGGATGGATCGTGATCACGGCATTGACGGGCGCCATTGCCTTTGTTTGCGTGTCGCTCTGGGCAAGTCGCCAGGCATATTTGCGGGAAGCGGCCGTTACGCCCACGCCTTCCATCACGCCGCGCACGGTGCGCATCACCGAGGATCCCGCCCGGCCCACCTCGACGCCTACGCCGCGGCTGTTCCAGAGCGGTTCCGTGGGCATTGAAATAAAACAGCTGCAGGAGCGCCTGAAGGCGCTGGGCTATTATTCCGGCGAAACGGACGGCGAGTACGGCGCGGGCACAAAGGCCGCGGTGGAAAGCTTTCAGGCGCTGCACGGCCTGGACGCCGACGGCGTGGCGGGGGAAAGCACGCTGACCCTGCTGTACGCGCAGAGCGCGCAGGCCTTCCGGGAGACGCCCGCGCCGACCGCGACGCCCGAAAGCAAGCTGCTCTCCACCGGAGACCAGGGGGAAAAGGTCGTTCGCCTGCAGCAGCGGCTGCAGGAGCTGGGCTTCTATTCGGGCAAGATCGACGGCGATTACGGCAAGGGCACAAGGAACGCCGTAATCCTTTTCCAGCGCCAGCACGGCCTGGACGCGGACGGCATCGCGGGCGAAAAGACGCAGGCCGTGCTGTACTCCGATCAGGCGAAGCCCGTCGAGGTCACGCCCACGCCCGAGGCCATTCAGGTGCTCAGCGGCAGCCTTCCCCTGCTGGTCAACAGGCAGTATCCCCTCGACGACGGCTTCGCGCCGGCCGATCTGGTGAACATGTCCGATTACTGCGACAGCTCGCTGGTCAAAATCAAATACAAGGACACCATGGGCGTGCGCGAGGCCGTGGACATGCTGATGGAAATGCTGCAGGCCGCGAAGGACGACGGCGTGACCAATTGGCAGGTCAGCGCCGCTTACCGCAGCATAAAGGACCAGCAGAGCATTTTCGATGCCAAGGTACAGGATTATATGGATAAAAACGGCTTGAGCCGTGCGAAAGCCGTCAGCGCCACGCGCAAGACCGTGGCCGATCCCGGCACAAGCGAGCATCATACCGGCCTGGCCTTCGATATCACCGTGCCCAACACCAGCTCCTTTATCAGCACCGAACAGTGCAAATGGCTGCACCGGCATTGCTGGGATTACGGCTTTGTGGTGCGTTACCAGAAGGATAAGGAGGATATCACCGGCTTCCTGGCCGAAGCCTGGCATATCCGCTACGTGGGCAAGGAGCACAGCGCCGTGATGCGCGACCGCAACCTCTGCCTGGAGGAATATCTGGATCTGCTGATGCGGCAGGGAACGCCCTGACCGGGCGAAAGCCGGAATATGTGAATAATCGGGTTCTGTTGAAAGAGGAGAACGTTCGGGAGCGGGTTGCTCTGAAACGTTCTCCTCTTTTGGTACCGGGCTTATTTCATATGCTCCGCGAGCTCGGCGTTGATCCGCTTTTCTTTTTCCGCGGCGGCGGCCTGATCGGGCGCGGTCACGCTGATGTAGGTTTTCAGCTTGGGCTCGGTGCCGGAAGGCCGGATCACCACGGAGCCCGAGGCGGTGTAATACTTGAGCACGTCGGATTTCGGCAGTCCGTTCAGGCCGAGGCTGTAATCCTCGGTTTTCTCCACCTTTTCCCCGGCGATTTCGTTTACGCCCTGACGGAAGCCCTGCATGATCTCCCGCATCTTCGCCATGCCCGCGGAGCCGCCGAATTCATAGGAATGCAGCGTGTTCAGGCAATAGCCGTACGTTTCATAGATCCGGCGCAGCTGTTCCGTGAGGGAGATATGGCGCGACTTATAGAAGGCGAACATCTCGCAGATCATATAGGCTGCGTTCACGCCGTCCTTGTCGCGGACATAGGAACCGGTCAGGTAGCCGTAGGATTCCTCGAAGCCGCAGATATAATCGGAGGCCCTTCCCTGCTTTTCCAGCCGTCCGATCACCTCGCCGATAAACTTGAAACCGGTCAGCACGTTGACGGTCTGCACGCCGTAATGCGCGGCGATCTTTTCGGCCAGATCGATGGTCACGATCGTCTTGACGAATACCGGCTGCCGCGGCATGCGGCCGTGCCGGATCCGCTGGCCGCAGACGTAATCCAGCAGCAGCAGGCCGACTTCGTTGCCGCTCAGCAGCTGATACTCCCCGGAAGCCGTGCGCACGGCGATGCCGCAGCGGTCGCAGTCCGGATCGGTCGCCAGCAGCAGGTCCGCGCCCGTCCTTTCGCAGTACCGCAGCCCCAATTCCATCGCTTCCCGGATCTCGGGATTCGGATACGGGCAGGTGGGAAAACGCCCGTCGGGATCGCGCTGCTCCCCGACCACCGTGATATTGGTGAAGCCCGATTCGCGCAGGGCCCTTGTGACCGGCTTCAGCCCCGTTCCGTTCAGCGGGCTGTACACGATCGCCACGTCCCGATCCACCGGATCGCCGAACAGCACCGACTGCTTTTTCACCTCTTCGATGAACGCGGTCAGCACATCGCCGCCGATGTACCCGATCAGCCCGTTTTTCCTGCCCTCCTCGAAGTCGGAGGTCTTCACGTCCTGAAAAACGTCCAGCTTTTCGATTTCCGCCAGGATCGCGGCCGCCGCTTCGGTGGTGATCTGGCAGCCGTCGGGGCCGTAAACCTTATAGCCGTTGTATTTGGACGGATTATGGGACGCGGTGATCATGACCCCGGCGGAAGCGCCGAGCGCGCGCACCGCATATGAAACCGTCGGAACGGGCAAAAGCTCCGGCCAGATATGCACCCGGACGCCGTTGGCGGCGAAAACGCCCGCGGCAGTCCGGGCGAACACGTCGCTCTTGATCCGGCTGTCGTAGCCGATCACCACGGACGGCGCGCCGGAGGCCGAGCGCAGATAATCGGCCAGCCCCTGGCTCGCTTTGGCGACCACATAAACGTTCATGCGGTTGGTGCCCGCGCCGAGAACGCCGCGCAGGCCGCCCGTGCCAAAGGCCAGATCGCGGTAGAACGCGTCCTCGACCGCCGCGCCGTCCATCGTTTCCAGCTCGGCCTTCAGGTCTTTTTCCGTAACGGAATCGCGCCATCTTTTATATTCAGCCTGATAATCCATTATTATCTCCTTCCGGCATGCGCCATGATAACCGTTTCCAATTGTACAGAAAAGCGAAAAACTTGTCAATATTGCGCGGCGGACCGCGGCCGGGTAGACAAAGCGCTCCGCGTGTGGTAATATAACAAAGCCGATATGCTTTTTATAATTGCGATATAACAGTTTTCGATCAAACTTGAGAATAAACATGGAGATTTATATGAACCACCGTGCAAGAATCCTGCGGACAGGGAGAAAAACCGCGTTCGCTTTATGCCTGTTCCTGATCGCCGCGCTGGTCTTGCCGGTTTTCGCGCAGGCGCAAAGCCCGGGGGAGACCGTGCGCGTGGGCTGGTATGAATCCACATTCAATTACACCGACCGGCATGGACGCCGTTCGGGATACGGCTACGAATACCAGATGAAGGTCGCTTCCTATTCCGGCTGGAAATATGAATACATCAGCGGAAGCTGGTCGGTCCTCATGGATATGCTGATGAACGGAGAGATCGACCTGCTCAGCGACGTTTCCTATACGCCGGAACGCGCGGAGAAGATCCTCTACACTTCCATGCCGATGGGCACGGAGGAATACTATCTGTTCATCTCGCAAAAAAACCGGGAGATCATGCCTTCGGATTATTCCACGCTGAACGGGAAAAGGATAGGCGTGAACAAGGACAGCATCCAGGCGGATTTTTACCTTAAGTGGGCCGCGCAGAACGACGTTCAGGCCGAGCTTGTCGAGCTGACCTGCTCGGAAGACGAATCGCTCTCGATGGTCGAGCGCGGCGATCTGGACGCTTACGTCACCGTGGACGCTTTCGTGAAGGCCGACCGCGCCGTCCCCGTCTGCAAGGTGGGCGCGTCCGATTTCTATTTCGCCGTCAGCCAAAAGCGACCCGATCTGCTCAGCGCGCTGAACGACGCGCTGAACCGGATACAGGACGAAGACCGCTACTATAACCAGCGGATGTTTGAAAAGCATATCAAGCGCGCCGGCGCGAACGCCTTCCTTTCCACGAACGAGGTGGATTGGCTGGCCCGTCACGGAACGATCCGCGTGGGATATCAGGACGACTACCTCGCGTTCTGCGCCGCGGATAAAAAAACGGGCGAGCTGACCGGCATCCTCAAGGATTATCTGACCTATGCCGCGGACTGCCTGGCCAATACGCATATCGATTTCGAGCCCGTCGCCTACCCGACGTCGGCGGCCGCGATGGAAGCCCTGGCAAAAGACGAGGTCGATTGCGTGTTCCCGGCCAACCTGAGCGTTTACGACGGCGAGAAGCTGGGCCTGATGCTGTCGCCCTCGCTGGTCAGCACGGACGTGTACGCGGTCGTGCGCCAGTCGGAACGGAAGTATTTTTTGCAGAAGGAGCACGTGATCGTGGCCGTCAACGAGGGCAACCCGAACTATGATGGCACGCTGATGGATCATTTTCCCAACTGGCGGAAAGTGTATTTCGCGAACACGCATGAATGCCTCAAGGCCGTGTCGGACGGCGTGGCCGACTGCGTGCTGATCAGCAATTACCGCTACAACAACATTGCGCGGGAATGCGAACGCTACCGCCTGACCACGCTGACGACCGGCATTGATATCGACTTCTGCTTCGCGGTGGGCGAAACGGATACCGAAGTGTATTCCATTATGACCAAGACCGTCGGCCTGGTTCCCGATTCCACCGTCAACGGCGCGCTGTCCTATTATATCGCCGAGGACGCCCGGATCACGCTTACCGATTTCATCATCAATCATCTGGTCGAGGTGATTATCGGCGTCGGCCTCGTTCTGCTGGTCATTATCGTGCTGCTGGTGCAGAACATGCGGGCGGCAAGGAAGGCCAAAGAGCTGATAGCCGCTACGGAAAATGACAAGCTGACCGGCCTGTACAACCGCAACTTCTTCTTCCAGTACGCCAACCGGATGTTCCGAGAGCATCCCGAGACGCCGATGGACGCGATCGTGCTGAACATCGATCAGTTCCATTCGGTAAACGCGCTCAACGGGCGTGCCTTCGGCGATGAAGTGCTGCGCACGCTGGGCAACGAGATCCGGGATATTTCCGCCCGGGGAGGCGGGATCGCGGGCCGGTTTGAAGCCGACCGGTTTGATATCTACCTCGGGCATACCAAGGATTACCGGGCCATCTTCGACCGCCTCCAGGACAAAATGGACGCGCTTACGCCAAACGCCAACCTGCGGCTGCGCATGGGCGTCATGCCCGGGCAGGCCAGGCTGGAGCCGGAGCAGCTCTTTGACCGCGCGCGCACGGCCTGCGCGATGGCGCGCGGAGACTACAAGGAGCACCTGGTCGTGTTTGACGAGAAAGTGCGCAATCGCGAGATGCTGGAGCAGCGATTGCTTAGCGACCTGCGCCGCGCGGTGAGCGAATTTGAATTTGAGGTGTATTATCAGCCCCAGTACGATATCCGTTACGAGACGCCGAAGCTGATAGGCGCGGAAGCGCTGGTGCGCTGGCACCATCCCGAGCTGGGAATGATCGCCCCGGATGATTTTATCCCGCTGTTCGAGCGCAACGGCCAGGTCTGCGAAGTGGATCGCTATGTATGGGAGGAAGCGGCCCGGCAGGTGACGCACTGGCGCGAGCAGTACGGGATCACGATCCCGGTTTCGGTCAATCTTTCCCGGGTGGACGTGTTTGATCCGAAGCTGGAGGAAACGCTGGACGGCGTACTCAATTACAGCGGCCTCAGCCGGGACGCGTTCAAGCTGGAAGTGACCGAGACCGCTTATATGGAAAACGCGAATCAGCTGATCCAGGTGGTGGAAAGCCTGCGCGCCAAGGGCTACCGGGTGGAAATGGACGATTTCGGAACGGGCTATTCCTCGCTGAGCATGCTTTCTGCCATGCCGATCGACGTGCTGAAAATGGACAGGGCGTTCATAAAGAACATCGATCACGACGAAAAGGGCGTTCAGCTGGTCGCGCTGATCCTCGGCATAGCGAAAAGCCTCAGGGTATCCGTCGTCGCCGAGGGTGTGGAAACGGAGGAGCAGGTCAGGCTGCTGAAAAAACTCGGCTGCACGCTGGTTCAGGGATATTATTTCTCCCGTCCGATGCACGCTGCCGATTTTGAAAGCCTGCTTACGCGGGATATGAAGCCCGGAAGCGACGAGCGGCCGGAAGACAAGGAAAAAGCCTGACCGATCATGCAGAAGAAGCGGGAAAAGGAGAGGCGTCTATGCGTTCTTTGCGCACGAGGATTACGCTGCTGACGGTATTGACCGTTGTCGTTACGCTGGCTGTCGTCACGATCTCCAGCGAGATATTCATCCGGAAAAACGAGCGCCGCGAAACGGAGCAGCTGCTTTTGCTGATGTGCGAAACAGGCGAGCATAACCTGAATTATTATTTCGACGGCGTGAAGAACTCGGTCGGTAAGGTCGTCTCCTTCGTGGAGGACGATCTGAACGGCCTGGATACCGCGCAGCTGGAAGGCCACATGCTTCGCGTGCGCAAATTCTTTGACGAGATGGTGTACAGAACCAACGGCGTGCTGACCTATTATTACCGGATCGATCCCGAAATCTCCGACACGGTGAAGGGCTTCTGGTACACGAACCTGGACGGAAAAGGGTTCACCGAGCATGAGGTGACCGATATCACGCTTTACGACACGCAGGATACCTCCCGGCTGGTCTGGTTCACCGTTCCCAAGCACGACGGGAAACCGATCTGGCTCCCGCCCTATATTACGGACAATCTGGACGTGCGCGTGATCTCCTACAACGTCCCCATTTATTACCGGGGGCGCTTCGTCGGCGTGGTGGGCATCGAGATCGACTATTCCACCATGGCCGAGCAGGTGGAGAGCATCCGCCTGTACAGCAGCGGCTACGCGTATCTGAGCGACGCGTCGGGCGCGCTTTTCTTCCATCCGCATATCGACGTGTCGGCGCTGACGGACGACCGGATGCCCGCCGTTCCCGAAGGCGCGGTCGGCAGCGCCACCTTCTTCCGCTATACCTTTGAAGGCGTGGAAAAGCAGGGGGCGTGGCTGCCGCTGAGCAACGGGATGCGCCTGAACGTGACCGTGCCCATCTCCGAGACCGACGCGGGCTGGCAGCGGGTGGTGCGCATGATCCTTGTCTTTTCCGGCGGCGTGCTGCTGGCCATGAGCGCTTTTACCATGCTGTATACGCGGCGCATCACCAGGCCGCTCGAGGAATTGACCCAGGCCGCCGAGCAGGTGAACCGCGGCGATTACGATTTTACGCTGCTGTACAGCGGAAATGACGAGGTTGGACGGCTGACAAGCACGTTCAGGCGTCTGGCCGACCATATGCGGGAGCATATCACGGACCTGAACAAGCGCGTGTACGTGGACGCGCTGACCTCGGTAAAGAATAAGGGCGCGTTCAGCAGCGCCATCGAGGAGCTGCAAAACCAGATGGACGGCGGCGACGGGCAGATGCAGTACGCGATCGGCGTATTCGACTGCGACGACCTGAAAACGGTCAACGACCGTTACGGCCACGAAAATGGCGACGTTTATCTGAAAACGGCCTGCCAGACGATCTGCCGGGTCTTTTCGCACAGCCCCGTGTTCCGCATCGGCGGCGACGAGTTTTCCGTCATTCTGAAAAACCGGGATTACGAGAACAGGAAACAGCTTATCCGCCAGCTTGAAAAGGAAAGCGAAGAGATCAACGCGGATAACGAAAACCAGTGGAATCAGGTGCATATCGCGAAGGGCGTCGCCGTGTACGATCCCAAATCCGATCGCTGCGTGATCGACACCCTGCGCCGGGCCGACAAGATCATGTACGCCGACAAGCAGGCGCGCAGGCGGTAAGCCGGGGGCCGCGCGCGGTTTTCCGTATATTGCGTAAACCGAACGGATATGCTATAATAAGCCCTACCGCGAAAGGAGGTGCTGCGCATGGCCAGGCAGAAAGGCGTTAAGCCGGTCGCCAGCAATCGCCGCGCGCGGCACGACTACTTCGTGGAGGAGACCTACGAATGCGGCCTTGCCCTGCACGGCACGGAGGTCAAGTCCATCCGCCAGGGGCATGTGAGCCTGAAGGAAAGCTTCGCCCGCGTCAAGGACGGCGAAGCCTTCGTGGAGGGCATGCACATCAGCCCTTACGAACAGGGCAATATCTTCAATACCGACCCGATGCGGCCCAAAAAGCTGCTGCTGCACAAGGCCGAGATCCGCAAGCTCCTGCAGCAGGTGCAGCGGAAGGGCTATACGCTGATCCCTTTGCAGCTGTACCTGAAGGACGGCCGGGTGAAGCTCGAACTGGGCGTGTGCATGGGCAAGCACCTGCACGACAAGCGCGACGCCGCCGCGGAGCGGGATATGAAAATGCAGGCCGCGCGGGCGGTGCGGCATCAGTCGGCGGATTGACCGCCGTCAGCATGGGGGTGTACTGGTTTCGACGGGGATTGCGAAGGACGGGATAAGCGAGCCGAGGACCCTGGCCTCGTAAAAACGGGGAACTATAAAAAATAACTGACACTAACAGTTACGCTTTCGCTGCCTGATTGGCGGCCGTCGCCCTGAAGCGCTCACGGCTTCAGCAAGCGGCGTCATCGATGTGAGGAACAGGCCCGCCTAAGCTTTGCGGCAAGGCCGGTAAAATGAAGCTACCAAACCCGAAAGCCCGTTTACAGGCGTTCGGATGCGGGAAATCCAAAATGTAAACTGCGCTCGGAGAAAATGCCGTACTTTGGTCTTCGGACAGGAGTTCGATTCTCCTCACCTCCACCATAGTTTCGCTGGACGAACTCAGGAGCCCATGATTTACATGGTCAACGGCCTGTTCGTCCTCGAAATCTCAATCGCCGATCTTGAGTGACCGGCAGTAAAAAAGGGTTTATGCTTCTCGAATGAAGCGTAGGCCCTTTTTTCAACCCCGTGCTCCTCCCTTTCTAACATAATCCGATATGTTATCACCCATTGCGTGAAATGATAACAAATTCAAGCGAAATCTGCAAAAGGATGTTAGAATCTCACACGAAGGAGCATGGTGTTGATGATTAAGATCGTTCTCTCCCGGAAGCTTGGCGAACTCCGGCGTAATCAGGCGGACCTGGCAAGAGCCACCGGTATCCGTCCCACCACGATCAGCGAACTCTACAATGAGTTTGCTGAAAGGATCAGCTTTGAGCATCTCGATCTGATCTGTGAAGCACTGGACTGTGATATATCAGATATTATCGTGAGAGTGCCCAATAAGGAACCCAAAGTCACGCACGACTTTGCAGGCAATCCCAAGAAGCTGTAATCCTCACTCCCCGGCCTCGGATGTTGACGCATCCGGGGCTTCTTTCTTTTTTCCTACAGGGCGATTGTAACCACCCTCTAGCACACCATACTTTTTTTCGTATTTTCTTTCGAGATCATACAACTTCCGGCGCTCATTGCTATAATCCTGATACTTTGGATAAATGCCGACATGCAGAAGATTAAAGCGGAACCGATTATGATTGCTGTAGTCTTTCTGCAATTCCAGATTCGGATGCTGCCCGGCCTCAAGCTGTTTTCGAAGACGCTTTCTGTACCCTTCAACGTCAAACGAAGAACCTATGAGCATCTTCCCGTTTGTCATATTTTCAACCATGAAAACTCCGCCAATACGGTAAGTCGTTCCAAGATTACGCATCGTCATCGGCTCCTTCGTTTCTGGGAACATATTCGACAATATCGCCGGGCTGGCAATTGAGAATTCTGCATATCGTCTCGATTGTTCCCCATGATGGCATTTCTTCACCCTTCCGGATTTTCTGCAGCATTTGTTCGCCCATAATCTTCTCACTGCGGATCCGGCCGGTTGTGTATCCAGCCTCTTTGAGAGCGGACAGCACGTTCATCTTATAGCGGAGCCGTGAATACTTTGTCACAGTCTCACCTCCTTCGCCTCTTATACTACCGCAAACGTGCACCCGTGTCAAGTGTAAAAAACACTGAAAAAAAGTGTAATTGCCTCTTGACATACACCCGTTTTGGGTGTAATATATGGTTGTAAGCGATACCAACTAAGACATCAACGAAGGGAGAAAACACCATGAAGTCCACAGAAATCAACGCCATCTACGCCGCCAAGATCTCCGAGTTCCTGAACGCCGGTTATCAGATCAACACCAACACGATGAACGGCTCCCAGGGAGAAATCGCTAAGATTGATTTTCGGAAGGGCAACGAAGTGATCCGGGTAATGCTCCACCAGGAAACGATCTGGGGCGAGAACTTCAGGACCGCCGAAGCAATCGTTCTTACCGTCGGCCGGTGTGATGACGAACGGGTGATCAACGCCCGCGGCTTTGGCCGGGACGCCATCATCTGGAACGAACGCTTGGATGTCATCGAGAAGCGCATCTTCTTCAAAATCGGCAGCCGTCGTGACGCAGACTGGTACCTGGAAGGCGAAGAAGGCGAAGCGGCCATGGAAAAGTATTACAGCCGCCTCCGCGCAAAATACGATCTGGAACGTGTAGAAGAAGCCAGGATCCGCACAAAGGACATCACTTCTGATGAGGTCAGGAAGGTCCTTCTCCCCGCTGTCCGCCGCCATATGGGAAAACCGAACATGAAGATGAACCGCATTGCCAAGGTCACCCGCAGCTGGAACGACAACCGCTTTGAATACACCGTGATCACTGTCGGCAAGAACCGCGTAGTGCTTCACTAAACAGCCTGGCAGGATTGAAAGGAGATACCACCATGATCACCATTCAGAATCAGAACTTCGGCGTAGAGATCGAACTGACCGGCATCACCCGTGAGAAGGCCGCGCAGGTTATCTCGGGATACTTCGGTGGGACCGCCACCGGGCGTCTGAGCGACGGATACGATACTCGGACGGCCAAGGACAACAAAGGCCGCACCTGGAAGTGCATGCGGGATATCTCCATCAGTCCGGAAATCAATGTCCGCGGACATCGCCGTTCTGTCAGCGAAGGCCGGTCCTCCGATGACCATCGCTGCGAAGTGGTGACGCCGATCCTCCAGTACGAGGATCTGGAAGCTCTGCAGGAAATCATTCGGAAGCTCAGGGAGGCAGGAGCAATCGCCAACAGCAGCTGCGGAATCCACGTTCATGTGGACGGCGCGAACCACACGCCTGATTCCCTAACCAGGCTGATCAACTTCGCCGTCGGCCGTCAGGATCTGTTCTACGAAGCGCTGGAGATCGGTGACCGGGAAAACCGCTGGTGCAAAAAGATCAACGCCAATCTGCTGAAAGCCATGAAGCATGACAGCGTTCGCTCCCGCGAATCCATGGAGCGCATCTGGTACAGCTCCATCAATGACGGCCATATCGGCGGGATCAGCCACGCCCACTATGACAGCTCCAGGTATCACGGCGTGAACCTCCATGCTTTCTTCACCAAGGGCACCGTAGAGTTCCGGCTGTTCAACGGAACGACCCACGCTGGCAAGATCAAGGCGTACGTCCAGTTCTGCCTGGCCATGAGCGCATGGGCTATCAACGCCAAGGACAACCTGTACTTCATGAAGAGCGCCCACTATGAAAGCAAGGAACAGCGCGGGAAGCTTATGCTGGCTGTCCTGAAGAATCGGCTTCACATGCGGGGCCCGGAATTCAAAACGGCCAGACTCCATCTGACCGCAGCGTTCGCAGAGCAAATTGCCGCATAAAAAATTGTATTACACCCGAAAAAAGTGTTGACAAACACCCGAATCGGGTGTAATATAATAGACGTAAGGCAGAGCTACCAAGGCTCTTACGGAAGGAGGGAGGACAGTGGACGAGATGACAGCCCAGGAGCTGAACAAGTTCCAGTGGACGAGATGACAGCCCAGGAGCTGAACAAGTTCCTTGAGAACATCGCAAAACTGATCGAAGCGACACTCAAGGACAAGGAAGCAGCTCAGGAAGCCGCCCAGATCGTGCGAGACAGCAAGGTCGAAGCGTAAGAAAAGGCCGGTGAAGCCCTGAGAAAGCCACCGACCAATTCCTGAAGAACCAGGAGAGCGGGAAGCCTTACTCCCGCCTCCTTGATGGTAACAGAGTAAGGCAAAAAAATCAAGGAGGAATTTGAAAAATGATGCTTCACGAATTCACCGATCTGACCGGTTTCGAGCCGTCCGTTGAGGAATACGCCGAGATCGAAGCGCAGTACTACGCCTTCGACGGCGATAAGAAAGCCTTTTGCAGCCACTTTGTCCGGAACGGCGGCGTTCAGAAAGTGTATGACAAACGCCTGGAAACCATCGAGCGCCTGCGCTCCGAGCAGATGGAAGTTGAAAAGAATCTGATGCAGTACCTCAAAGAAAAGGATGCCAGGATTGCCCGCCTGGAAGCGGATCTGGAAAAAGAGCAGGAATGGCAGCCTTTCGAAGATGAGCACAACGTCAGCCAGGCGGAGTACGAAAAGCTGGAGAAGGCTGGCGCCCGGGAGCTGTCCGACGAGGAAGCCACCGATATGATCGCAGATGAGTTCGGCTTTGACCGGTCCAAGATCGTGATAGTCCATGAAGTCAAGAAATTCGAAATCAACAGGCACCGCCGCTGCCGCGCGGTGGGGATGATCCCCCGCAAAGCCCTCTTTGAAGCCTGGGATTGGAATTACATCGTCTTCAACGTCCGTGGAAACGTCACCCACGGTTACGAGATGCATAACGGTGAGCTCCAGCAGTACTGGGCATAACGGACGCGGGCCGGCCGGGGAGCCCTCAATCCCCGGCAGAAAGAGAGGAAAAAGAAATGCTTACGGAAAAAGAATTGGATCGCATTTTTTGTGAGCGCGACGATTGGAAACATCTGAAATTGTGGAGATGGGCGCATGACTACGAAGCAAAGGCAGAAGAATGGCGCAACGCTGTTCCGTCTGTTCATGATGATCGTCGTGTTTTTATCAATACCTACGAGCAGGTTTATGAAGCTATTGACAGTATGCCGGATAATCCGTGCGCCTGGGTGTGCGTTGCGATCAATAAAAAGGTCGCAGAAGAACGGGAAATGATGGATGGCATTATCAGGCGGTTCAAGTAAATCGAGCGCCCGCCCATGGGCCTTGTACGCAGGAAGGAGATCAGAATGAAATTGGATAAGGAACTTGCCCGTGAGATCAAGGCGGCCAATGGAGATGGCGGCCGCAATGCCAGATTCCTTTTCCTGGCCCACATCGACGCGGTGGTAAAGGAATGCTCCACGCCTGATGTGATACGAAATTTCGACCAGTGTTTTCAGCGTCATCCCAGGGCGGCGATTGCGGTGTGTGTGGCCGCTACAATCGTTCGTCGCTATGACAGGCTATCGTTTCAAAGCGTCTGCTGGGCAAACGCGGTACTTGAATGCTGGACGAACAGGCCGCCGAGTGGGATAAGCAGAGCAATCATCGACGACGGCCTGCATCCTTCCCGTATCGAGGAATATGCCGGCAGCTTTATCCGACTGACAACGGAATGAGAACTACCCGCCCCGGAGAGGGCAGAAAGGATGAACCTATGAAATACTACCTTGCCTATGGATCGAACCTCAACAAGCGGCAGATGAAACGCCGTTGCCCGGATGCGGTGCCGGTTGGCGCCTGCACCGTCCGGGGCTATGAGCTGGTTTTCCGCAACGTGGCGACCATCGAACCGAAGCCCGACGCCTCTGTCCAGGCCGCCGTGTGGCAAATCTCCGACAAAGACGAACTGAGCCTGGACAGATATGAGGGCTTTCCCAGGGTGTACCGCAAAGAGGACTTTTGGGTGACGGTGGACGGGAAGACGGTCAGCGCCATGGCCTACGTCATGGAGCCTGGCATCCCCAAGTCCATGCCCCGCATCGACTACCTGATGACCATTATGCTGGGGTACGATGACTTCGGCCTGGATCAGCACCCGCTGATCGTGGCCGCTTCGGTGGAGGGAGCCTGATGGAGAAAGCAACGATCCATTTCCGCAGTCGGCACGAAAGCGGGAATATCTTCGTCCTCCTGGGCCTTGTGCGCCGGGAGATGCAGAAGCAACGACGGATCACCGAGTACAACGATTTGTGGGAGCAGGTGCATAAAGGCTCCTACGATGACGCGATCCGGCTGATCCGGGAGAAGGTCAATCTGATCGACGACGACGGGATCTATTAAAGGAGGAGAACGGAATGAATAAAGGCATCTATTTGGGCGTTGACGGCAGCATCAAGCTGATCGATACTCCGGCCATCCAGGGCCGGGACTGGCGCTGGTTCAGCCAGCAGATCGGCTGCGATTGGATCGAGAACGTGTACCCCAGGGGGCTGAAAGCGCCGTACATGATGGTGGTGGACGAGGAGGCCCGATTGAAGGAGCGACCGGTAATCAACTTCGTGGCGTCATGGCTCTATGAAGCCCATAAGCACGGGAGCCCCATCTGCGGCAACTGCCTGATCATGCAGCGGGTGGACACGGATGACGGCCCGGATATTGACGGCATCCCGCAGATCGAGGCGGAGATCCTCGCAAAGCACCTCTCCGATCACCTGCCGGAAGCCATTGACGCCGTATCGCTTCGGCTAGGGAGCCAGCTCATAAGAGCATAAGGCCCCGCGCATGGGGCTGTCTCAAAATGATCTAACAGATCATAAGAGGTGGCCCCTCTTCATTTGCCAAAGAAAAAGATATAGGACAATGATTTCAGGGCATAGCAAA
>CACWLY010000016.1 GCA_902761825.1 uncultured Eubacteriales bacterium | reverse complement strand
TTTTCGATTTCCCGGTACTCACTGTTGCTCATTCTTTTGTGAGAACCAATATACCTGTTAACAAAGAGGATATTGCAGATTGGCTTCTGCAACATCCCCGTTTTTTTATGGCGCTGTATCAGCCGCCTTTTTCCGTTGACAATCAAATGCTCAACCTGGCGGCGGTTGTCGCGGAGAAGGTGGGCAGGATCAGCCGCTATCGTTCCTTTGAAGCCCGGCCTTATCTGCGGCGGAACAACCGCATCCGCTCCATCCATTCCTCGCTGGCCATCGAGGCCAATTCGCTGTCGCTGGACGAGGTGAAAAGCGTTATCGGCGGCAAAACGGTGATTGGGCCGCCAAAGGAGATCCAGGAGGTAAAAAACGCCTGCCAGGCTTATGATTTGCTGGGATCTTTTGATCCTTATTCCCTGGATGATCTGAAACGGCTTCACGGTGTGATGACCTGTCAGACCGTGCGGGAATCCGGCGAGTTCCGCGGCCGGAACGAGGGCGTGTTCCGGGGAACGGAGTGCTTTTTTATGGCCCCGCCGCCCCTGCTTGTGCCCGAGCTGATGGAGAACCTGTTCGCCTGGATGAACGCCGCCCGCCGGGAGGTGCATCCGCTGATCCTCTCGTCGGTTTTCCATTATGAGTTTGTTTTCATTCATCCCTTCACGGACGGCAACGGGCGCATGGCGCGGCTGTGGCAAACGGCGCTGCTGTCGGAATGGGATCCGGTCTTTCAGTATCTTCCGTTGGAGAGCCGCATCCAGACGTTTCAGGAAGCGTATTATGCTGCCATCGCAGACTGTCACGCTGCCGGGAATTCGGATAAATTCATTGCATTTATGCTCGATATGATCAGCCGGACGCTGGATCTGGCGCTGAAGGAGGCGGCGCGGAAGGACGCGCTTCTGCCCGGGGAAGTGCAGCGGCTGCTGGAAGTCATGGAAGACGATACGCCTTATACCGCGGCGCAGCTGATGGCCGTTCTGCACCTGAAATCGCGGGACAATTTCCGGAAGCTCTACCTGGCTCCCGCGCTGAAAAAAGGGCTGATCGTTATGGGAATCCCCGATAAACCGACCAGCCGCAATCAAACATACAGGAGAAAGAAAGAAAAAAACGGATGATTGAGCCAGCCGCCCTGCCGGGGAGACCGGCTTTTTTTCTGATCGTAATGTATCCCGGATCCCGGAAAGCCCGTATTTCTTGTTGAAAAAGGCGGTGGAAAGGCGTACTATAAAGGGGTAAAGCTATCGAACAGGAGGAAACGCTGTATGGAAGAAACCGTGCGTACCGACGGCAAGCGTTTTGGCTGTCCCGGCTGCGGCGGCGGTCTCCGCTACGATATCGCGCAAGGGCGGCTGCGCTGCGAAAGCTGCGGGCAGTCCTACGATATGTCATCTGTTCCCGATCCGTCCCGCAATGCCGCGGACGGCATGATGGAGACCGAGGAATACCGCTGTCCCCAGTGCGGCGCGGCGGTGCATACCACCCAGACCGGCGTCACCAGCTTTTGCAGCTATTGCGGCGCGGATGTGATCCTGACCCAGCGCCTTTCGCGCATGATGCGCCCGAGGCAGATCGTTCCCTTCCGGGTGACCAGGGAGGAGTGCGAAACGATCTACCGCAAGCGCGTGCGGGATGCCAGATATGCGCCCGCGGATTTCGGCGCGCAGGAAACCGTCAGCCATTTTCGCCCGGTCTATATCCCCTTCTGGCGTTACAGCGGCGCTTCGCGGGGCGAAAACCTGAAGGGCTCGGCCACGCACCGTCATTCCGACAGCCGGTATGATTATACCGATCAGTACAGCTACGCGGTGTCGGGCGATATCAGCGTGACCGGCGTGATTTATGACGCGTCGGTTTCCTTCGAGGATGAAACGGCCCAGCATCTGCGCTTTTCCACCCAGAACGCCAGGCCCTTTCACGCGGGCTATCTGTGCGGCCTGTATGCCGAAGCGCCCGATACCGAGCCTTCCCTGTATAAGGACGGGCTTGAAAAGTGCGCCCGGGACGCCTGGACAAAGGAGTTTGACAAGCAGTGCGAGTACGGCGACGCCAAGGTGGAATTTCCCGGTGAGGAGTTTTCAACCGACGCCGAGCTGATGCTCATGCCTGTGTGGCTGCTTGCGCACCGCAGCGGCGGCCGCGTGGTATACACCGCCGTCAACGGCGATACCGGCAGCATTATCTGCGATACGCCCATCAGCAACCGGCGCTTCGGCACGCTGGCGCTGGAGATGACCGCCGCGATCCTGGCGGCGCTGCTGCTATTGCATTTCGTCATTGTGCTCAGGCCCCGGCAGCTGGCGGCGTTTTGCGGGCTGACAGCGGCCGTGGCGCAGTGGGTCATTTCCCGCGTGGCCAGGGACCTGCGCATCCGCAGCGAGCATGAAAACGACCGCACATGGATGCAGACCCACCCCGATCCCAAATCGGGCAAAATAAAGAAGGTCAAGAAAGCGAGCGGCAGGAATATCAGCTGGTATCTCCCGCTGGTCGTTGCGGGCGGCGTGGCGGTGGTCGGCATGATATTCACCGGCATGGCCTCCTACGGGCTGAACGACTTCCTCGCTTCGCTGATGTCCGATCATTCCTGGCTGCCCTACGCGGTGCAGCTGTGCGCGATCGCTTTCTTCCTGATCCCGGGCTTCCGGCGGCACGGCGCGGTGGATAATCTGCTGTTCTTTGCGCGCCTGGCCGTGATGGCGCTTACCATGATCGCGCTGGTTGCGGCTGTCGGGGATATGTGGTTCTATCTGTGCTGCATCGGATTGCTGGTCCCGACGGCGATCTCCATGCTGCGGCTCAACCGCGCGCATAACGAGTACGTTTCCCGGCCCGTGCCGTTCTTCGGAAAGGAGGGGGAGCAGGCATGATCAGACGGCTGATGATCCTTCTCTGCTGCGCGGCGCTGCTGCTGTGCGGCCTTCCCGCCTGCGCCGAGGAGAGCTATACCGTCTTGGTGGACGATCAGGCCGGCTTGCTCAGCGAAAGCGAGCGCGCGCTGCTCGCGGAGGATATGCGCGCCCTGACCGCTTACGGCGACGCGGTCTTCCTTTCCACCTATGAACGGGGAACGGCCGACGTGCTGGCCGAACAGTATTTCGACGAGCATCTCAGTCCGCTGCGCTCGCATTCCGGCGTGATTCTCCTGATTGATATGCAGACGCGGGAGATCCTGATCTTTACCCGCGGCCTGCTTGAAAAACGCGTGGGCAGGACCGGCGCGTATGAGATCACCGATAATATTTACCGCTACGCCTCAAAGGGCAATTATTATCAGTGCGCGCGGGAGGGCTTTTCCCAGGTGCTTGCCCTTGCCGAAGGACAGCGCATCTTTTCGCCCATGCGCGTGATCTGCAATCTGCTGCTGGCGGTCAGCGCGGGCCTCACGGCGGCCTACCTGACGGTGCGCCGCGCGAGCATCCACAAGGCTGAAAAAATAGGCAGCGATATGCTGAACGCGCATACCGTTGTGCATATGACGATCTTTGACAAGCGCCTTGTCAAAAGCACAAAGCGCCGCCGGGAATCGAGCTCCGGCGGCGGTGGGTTCCATGGCGGCGGTGGCGGCAGCCGCGGCGGCGGCGGTTTCCACGGCGGCGGCAGCAGCGGCAGTCACAGGTTCTGAGCATATGACTCCCGCAGGCAGCTCTGATGATTTCCCACTGCGGCAGGCGCAAACCCGGCGTCAATTCTTCTTTGCCGCGCGTCCGAAGTACGCTTTCCAGAACGGGAAGGTGATGATATCGGTAAGCAGGTACGCCAGCAGCGGCGTAACCATCAGCCCTTCTGTCCCGAGCAGCATGGGCAGCAGAAAAACCGTCGGCACATAGCAGAGACCCTGGGGCAGCGCCGCAAGGAACGCGGCCTTGCCGGGCTGCCCAACCGCCTGCAGCAGGATATTGACGGCGAACCCGAAGGGCATGAAGATCAGCCCCGCGGCATGCCAGCGAAGGGCGCGAATGCCCAGCGCCACGGTCTGCGCGTCCATGGCGGAAAAAAGGCTCAGCACGGCGGGCGCGGCGAAATACATGATCGCGGCGATCACGCAAGCGCCCGCGATATTGCCCAGCAGCGTAAAATTGAACGCGTCGCGGATCCGGTCCTCCCGGCCCGCGCCTTTGTTGTAGGAATAGATGCTCTGCGCGCCCTGGGTAAAGCCCTTGATCAGCGCCAGAATGAACGCGATTACCTTGGAGACGACGGAGAGCGCCGCGATCAGCACGTCGCCGCCGTATATCCCCGCGGATATGTTCAGGCAAGCCGACGAAAGCGTGCCCGCGCCGTGGCGGCACAGCGAAGGCAGGCCGGCGCGCAGGATGCTGCCGAGCATTTCGCGCTCAAAACAGACGGAGGAAGGGGAAAGCCGGGTCTCGGTATGCCCGGATAAAAAGAAATACAGAAGTACGCACAGGCTGACCACCTGGCTGAGAAAGGTCGCCAGGGCTGCGCCCGTAATGCCCATATCCAGCGCGAATATGAACAGCGGGTCCAGCAGCATATTGAGCACGCCGCCGCAGCCCATGCCGATCATGGCGTATTGATTTTTGCCTTCGCAGCGAAGGAAGGCCGACAGCACGATGGAAAGGCACATCACCGGGAACCCCAGCAGCATAAAACGTCCGTACGCTTCGGCGTAAGGCTGGATCGACGGCGTGCTGCCCAGAATGCGCATCAGCGGCGAGAGAAAAAGCAGGCCGCCCATGGCGATCAGAAGCGAAAGCGTCAGGCAGCACACGCAGGAAGTGGTCGCTACCCTGGAAGCGCCTTTGTGGTCCCGCGCGCCCAGCAGCAGCCCGATGCGCGTCCCGCCGCCGGTGCCGAACAGAAAGCCCAGGGAGTTGATCAGCTCCATGATGGCGAAGCTGATCCCGACGGCGGCGGTGGCCTGCGTGCCGAGCCGGGCCACGAACCAGGTGTCCACGATGTTGTATACCGTCGAGATGACCATGCTGATCATCGAGGGGATCGCGAGCCGCACCGTGAGCCCGCGGATGGGCGCGGTGGTCATGCGTTCATACGGGCTCATGGTATCCCTCCTTTCCCCGCTTGAAACGTCATGCTGCACAGTCTATCATATTTTGCATTTTTACACAACGCGAAAACCTTGCGTTTCCTTGTGGAATCCGGCTTTTTATTGTGCCAATTTTGTATTTTTTATCATTCTGTATTTATTCCGTTTTTTCTGCGCGGCGCGGAACAGAAAAAGAAGGAAAAACGACAGGGGACAGTGTCTCCCGTCGTTTTTCCTCCCGATTGCCGTTTGGGGATTATTCCTGAAAAAGATACATTTCCGATTTGACGCGGATTTCAGCGCCGCGAAGGCCCTGACGTTCCGCTCCCTCTCCTCAAAGGCTGGCTTTGAATATCGCCAGCATATCGGCTTCCTTCAGCAGCTTCGCCGAGCCCTTCGCGCCGTTTACCCCTACGGCGCATTTGTGCGCCATGGCGATCAGGTCCTCTTCCGTGGCGCTGACGCCCAGCTCCCGCAGGCTGGTGGGCATATGGATGCGGCGGAAGAAGGCCTCCGTCGCCTCGATGCCCCTTAGCGCGATCTCTTCATCCGTGCCGACGGGATTTAGGCCTATCACGTTGACGGCAAAGCGCCTGAAGCGCGGCAGGCAGTCTTTGTATACATACCTGGCCCAGCTTCCCCAGATTGCGGCAAGCCCCGCGCCGTGCGCAACGTCGTACAGGCCGCTCAGCTCATGCTCCAGTTTGTGAACCATCCAGTCGCCGCCGTCGCTGCCGCAGCCGGTCAGCCCGTTGTGCGACAGGCTTCCCGCCCACATGACCTCGGCCCGGGCGTCGTAGTTCTGCGGGTCTTTCGCCAGAAGATCGGCGTTCTTCATGACGGTCCGCAGCAGCCCTTCGGCGATGGAATCGGTGATTTCCATGTTGCCGCCGTTGGTGAAATAGCGTTCCATGGTGTGCATCATGATATCGGTGCAGCCGCACGCGGTCTGATAGTCCGGCAGCGTCATGGTCAGTTCGGGATTCAAAATGGCGAACTTCGGCCTGCAATAATCGCTGTTGCAGCCCCGCTTGACGAGACCTTCCTCCTTGGTGATGACGGAGGAATCGCTCATTTCGCTGCCCGTCGCGGAGATGGTCAGGATCACGCCCAGCGGCAGACAGCCCTTGGGCTTTCTTTTATAATCGTAAAAATCCCATACGTCGCCCTCGTCGACCGCGCCGTAGCCGATGGCTTTGGCCGAGTCGATGGCGCTGCCGCCGCCCACGGCCAGCAGAAAATCGACGTTTTCCCGCTTGCACAGGGCGATCCCCTCATAAACAAGACCCAGCCGCGGGTTGGGCACCGCGCCGCCCAGCGTGACATACGGAATGCCGGCTTCGTCCAGCGAGTCCGTCACCCTTTTCAGCAGGCCGGAACGCACCACGCTGCCGCCGCCGTAATGGATCAGCGCCTTTTTTCCGCCGAATTCGCGGATCAGCGCTGGAGCCTGCGTTTCGGTGTCTTTGCCAAACACCACCTTTGTCGGGGTATAATAATGAAAACCGTACATCTGAAAACCTCCTTGTCGGGCTGCGGCCCGGTTCCTGGAACGCGAATAACAGGATGACGCCGGCGGAATGAACGCTTACACCCGGTAGATATAATCCGCTTTTCTGGGCGCGGCGGGGCGGCACGGCCCGTTTTCATAGCCCAGGACGCAGTGGCCGATGCCCTCGTAATCGCCTTCGATGCCCAGCGATCTGAGGAGCGCTTTTCCTTCCTCGCTGTCGAATTCCTCTTTGGCCCGGTGGATCCAGCAGCTGCCGATGCCCAGGGCGTGGGCGGCGTTCATCAGGTTGCCCATGACCAGGCTGCCGTCGTAAAGATACGTGGGCATTCTGCGGTCGGCCAATACGACGATCACGACCGGCGCGCCGTAAAACGGATCGTTTTCGGCGCCCATGACGGCGGCGTTCATGCGGGAAAGCCTGTCCCTCGTCGCTTTGTCGGTCACGGCGATCATGATGGGCGACTGCCTGCCCATGCCGGTGGCGGCGTAAGCGCCCGCCTGCAGGATCTCGCTCAGGATTTCTTCGGGGATGGGATCGGGCCTGTAGCTGCGGCAGCTGCGGCGCTCCAGCAGCGTTTTCACGGTTTCGTTCATCGTCTTTTCCTCCTTCGGACGGATAATCGCGGGCGATTGACTTCGATTGTTTTTCCCTGTATAATGATTGTAAACCTTAAAGTTTACTCTAAGTCAATCCTTTCCGGGAGGAATTCCTGATGTATACCATTCGGGACGTGAGCGAGAAGACCGGGCTGTCGGCCCATACGCTGCGGTATTATGAAAAGGAAGGCTTGCTTTCCTCCGTGGAGCGCACGCCCGGCGGGTTCCGGCAGTATACCGACGAGGATCTGGAAGCCCTGGGCCTGATCTGCTGCCTGAAAAACACCGGAATGAACCTGCGGGAGATCGCGCGTTTCGTGCATCTGGCGCAGGAAGGCGACAAGACGCTGAAGGAAAGGGTGGCGCTTCTGCGGGAGCACCGCGAAAGCGTGATCGCCCGGATGAACGAAATGCGGGAATACCTGGACAAAGTGACCCGGAAACTGGAGTATTACAGCGAAATGCAGCGGGCGTACGAAAGCGCGGGCGAACGGTAAAGCGCCCGGGCATCATGTTTACGAAAGCGCCGTATTGCAATTCTTTCGTATTTATGGCATAATAGTACGGCGCTGATACATGCGACATACTGACCGAAGGATAGTGAATGCGTTTTATGGACGATGCGGTCCCACGAAGTTTTCTGCTAATTTTTCTGATCGTCGCGGGCGGTTTCTTTTCCGGTGCGGAAACGGCCCTGTCTTTCTGCAACCGGATCCGTATGCAGGTGCTGGCCGACGCGGGCGACAAGCGCGCCCAGCGGACGGTGTGGATACTGGATCAGTTTGACCGGGCGGTGGTCACGCTGCTGATCGCCATCAACGTGCTGCATATCATCGCGGCTTCCGTCGCAACGATGATGGCGGTGGAACTGATCGGCAATTCCGGCTCGCTGGCGGCCACGGTCGTCATGACGCTGCTGGTGTTCTTCTTCAGCGAAACGATCCCCAAGAATATTGCGCGCGCGAACAGCGATTCGTTTATGCTGTGGTCCGCGCTGCCCATACAGTTTTTCATGATCATCCTGAAACCGGCGGCCGCGGTGCTGACCGGTCTGGGTGATTTTGTCAAAAATCGGCTGAGCCGCCACGCCGCCAGCCAGCCCAGCGTGACCGAGGACGAGTTCGCTTCGATGGTGTCCGGCGCCGAGGAAGAGGGCGTGATCGACCACGAGGAATCGGATATCATCAAATCCGCCATCGATTTCGGCGATATCGTGGCGGGGGAGATCATGACCCGGCGCGAAAACATGGTCGCGATCCCCGTGAATATCGACCGCGAAACGCTGAAAAAACGCCTGCTTGAATACAAATATTCCCGTTTCCCCATATACGACGGGACGCCGGATCACGTGATCGGCGTGGCCCGTTCGGTCCGCTGCCTGTGGCGGCTGATGGGGGATAAGCCCTTCGACCTGCGCGAATACATCACGAGGCCGTATTTCGTGCGTCCCGACATGCTGATCAGCGAGGTGTTCGAGGGCATGTCCGGCCGCCGCCAGCATATGGCCATCGTGCAGGACGAAACCGGCCGCACGCTGGGCATGCTGACGATGGAGGATATTCTGGAGGAAATCGTGGGCGAAATATACGACGAGGACGACGGCCTGCCCAGGGCCCCCGCGAAGGGAGGCGCAGCCAAATGATCATCGTGATCCTGTGCCTGCTCATCGCCGTATTCATCGTGCTTTCGGCCTTTTTCTCCTCGGCTGAGATCACCTACGCCAAGGCGAACCGCTACCGGGTGGAAAAGGCTGCGGAAGCGGGCAGCCGCACCGCGGGGCTCGAGCTTCATATCATCGACCATTATTCGCGCTCGCTTTCCGCCATCCTGGTGGGCAACAACCTGGCCAATATCGCCTCCTCTTCGGCCGCCACCATGCTGTTTGCCCGGGCGCTGAACCTGCCCGACGGCGCGGCCATCGCTTCGGTGGTCATGACAGTGCTGCTGCTGATATTCGGCGAGACGCTGCCCAAGATCGTGGCCTCCAATATGCCCGATACGCTGGCGCGGCTGTTCGCCCGCCCCATGAAGATCGCCATGACGGCGTTCAAGCCCATCGTGGACGTGGTGGAAAAGCTCGTGCGGCGCTTTGAGCACCTGTGGACGCCCAAGGAGGATACGCCCGACATGACCACCGAGGAGCTGGTGGAGCTGGTGGACAACATCGAGGAAGAGGGCGTGTTTACCGAGGAAGAGGGCGAGCTGATCCGCTCGGCCATCGAAATCACCGATACCATGGCGATGGAGGTGCTCACGCCGCGCGTCGATCTGCTGGCCATCGATTACGAGGACGGCATTCCCGAGCTCAGCGACGAGCTGATGCAGTATACCCGCATCCCGGTGTACAGGGATACCATCGACAACATCATCGGCATCATGTCCACCAAAAAGCTGATCAAGGCCATCGCGGCGGGCGAAAGCGTGACGCTGGACGATCTGATGGTGCCGCCGCTCTTCGTGCACAAAACGCGCATGGTGTCCTCGATCATCAAGGATTTCCGCGACCGCCATATCCAGGCCGCCATCGTGGTGGACGAGTACGGCGGCACGCTGGGCATGCTCACCATGGAGGATATCATGGAGGAGATCGTCGGCGAGATATACGACGAGCGCGACGCCGTGGAGGATGAGATCGTGCGCATCGATGAGCATACGTTCATCGTGGACGGCGACGCCAATATCTACGACCTGTTCGATATGTGCGATTACGAGCCGCCGGATTTTGAATCGGAATACAACACCGTGGGCGGCTGGGTGACCGAGCAGCTGGACCGCTTCCCCAAGGCGGGAGACAGCTTTACCTGCGACCGGTATACCGTGCGCGTGCTGGAGGCCCGGGGCATGCGAGTGGAGAAGGTGAAAGTCGTGCTGGCCGATCCGCCGGAGGAGGAATAAAAAATCCTTGCCAGATTGACTGAAACACGATAAAATAGAACCAAACAAAACGATCATACTGATGGGAGGAAATACCATGCCTGAATACAAGGATATTATCAAGGACGCTCAGGAACGCATGGGCAAAACCCGCGAGGGCTTCAAGCGCGATATGCAGTCGCTGCGCGCCGGCCGCGCCAATCCGCAGATCCTGGACCGCATCACCGTGGACTATTACGGCACCCAGACCTCGCTGAACCAGATGGGCAATATTTCCGCCCCCGAACCCCGGATGCTGGTGATCAGCCTGTGGGATCCCAAGGCCATTCCCCTGGTGGAAAAGGCGATCCAGAAGAGCGATCTGGGCATGAACCCCTCCAACGACGGCAAGGTCATCCGCCTGATCGTGCCGGAGCTGAACGAGGAGCGCCGCCGCGAGCTGACCAAGGTCGTTCGCAAGAGCGCCGAGGAAGCCAAGGTGGCCAGCCGCAACATCCGCCGCGACGCCATGGAGCAGTTCAAGAAGATGAAGAAGGAAAGCCTGATCACCGAGGACGACCAGCGCAAGGCCGAGGAAGAAATGCAGAAGGCCACCGACAACGCCATCAAGGAGATCGACAAGATCGCCGCCGAGAAGGAAAAGGAGATCATGGAGGTTTGACGGCCGAAAAGTGCGATGCCGCGTCCCTGGGTATGCAGTGCCTGGGCCTGCCGCTGGAGCGGGCCCTGGCGCTTTGCCGCGCCGGGGAATGGGAACCGCAGGTCATGTATACCGGAGAACGCGCGGCGGAGGAGGGCCTGACGCCGCGCGTGATTGCTTTCCGGCAGAACGCGCTGATCGCGGCGTATTTCCGCGACGGCGACCCCAGGGAGGAAGCATGAGCGAACTGAAAAAACTGCCCCGCCACGTGGCGATCATCATGGACGGCAACGGCCGCTGGGCCAAGGCGCACGCGCTGGCCGTCGCGCAGGGCCACCGGCGCGGGACCGAAACGCTGCGCGCCATTATCCGCGAAAGCAGCGATATCGGGATCGAGGCGCTCTCGCTTTACGCTTTTTCCACGGAGAACTGGAAGCGCAGCGCCGCCGAGGTGAACGCGCTGATGAGCCTGCTGCTGGAGTATTTTACGGGCGAGATCGACGAACTGGACGAAAACAACGTGCGCATCCGCATCCTGGGGGATAAGGACGGTCTGCCCGGTCCGCAGCGGGACGCGCTGATCGCCGCCGAACGGCGCACGGCGGAGAATACCGGCCTTAAGCTGAACATCGCCATCAATTACGGCGCGCGCGACGAGATCCTGCGCGCGGCGAAGGCGCTTGCGCGCAGGGCGAAGGACGGAACGCTCGATCCCGATTCGCTCACGGCGGCCGATTTTGAAAACGAACTGTATACGCGCGGGCTGCCGGACGTCGATCTGCTGATCCGGACGAGCGGCGAAATGCGGCTGAGCAATTTCCTTCTGTATCAGTGCGCATACGCGGAAATGACCTTCCCGACCGTGCTCTGGCCCGATTTTTCGCTGGATGATTATCATGCGGCCTTGCGCGCTTTCGGCGCGCGGGATCGCAGATTTGGGGGGCGAAACGGATGAAAAACAACATGAAAGCCCGCGTTATTACCGGCGCTGCGCTGATTTGCGCCCTGGCGTTCGCCATTTGGATCGGCGGCTGGGCCGCGTCGGTGATCATGATCTGCGCCGTGGGCGTGGCCCAGTTCGAGGTCATGCGCGCGCTGCGCGAACGCGGCCATCAGAACGTGCGCTGGCCCATCTGGGCGGCCACCGTGGCGGCTATCCCCATTTTCCTTTTGTGGGATAAGCGGCTGCTGCTGCCGCTGGTGGTGCTGACCGCGCTGATCACCACGACCTATGTGCTGTTCCACGGCGAGCCGCACCTGGACGACGTGTTCGTATCCATTATGCCGCTGTTCTGCGTGGCGCTGCCCGGCATGTGCCTGCTGGCCCAGCTGCAGGCGCCCTATCGCTGGCTGCAGACCATGCTGCTGTGCACCACCTTCCTGGTGCCCAACATGGGCGATATGTTCGCGCTGTTCGTGGGCAGCAAGTTCGGCAGGCGCAAGCTGATCCCCGCCGTCAGCCCGCATAAAACGGTGGCCGGCGCGGTGGGCGGCCTGATCGGCAGCGAGGTGACGGCGTTGGCCATCTGGCTGATCGTCAGCGCCGCGACCGGCGGCGCGGCCAACACCCATATGCCGCCGCTGTGGCATTTCATCCTGATCGGCCTGGTCGGCGGCGTGGTGGGGCAGATCGGCGATCTGTACGCGTCCCTGATCAAGCGGCACTGCGGCATCAAGGATTACGGCTCCATCTTCCCCGGCCACGGCGGCATGATGGACCGGCTGGACAGCACGCTGCCTGTGGCGCTGATCATCTATCTGTATCAGAGCATGATGATGTGGTAAACGGGAGAACAATGAGAACGATCAACATTCTGGGCGCTACCGGCTCGATCGGTACGCAGGCCCTGCAAATCGCTGCGCTGCATCCGCGGCGCTTCCGGATCAACGCACTTACAGCGCACCGCCAGGCGGATGCGCTTTTTGCGCAGGTGAGGCAGTTTCGCCCGCTGATGGCCGGGCTGACCGGCATGCGGGCCGATCAGGTGGAAATCCCGGAAGACCTGCGCTGGTGCGACTGGCGCTTCGGGCAGGAAGCCCTGCTGTGCGCGGCCCGGGATATCCCCTGCGACGACGTGCTGGTGTCGGTGGTGGGCATGATCGGCCTGCCCGCCGTGATGGCCGCCCGCGGCGCGGGCCGACGGGTGCTGCTTGCCAACAAGGAAGCGCTGGTGGCCGGCGGGCAGATCGTGATGGAGGCCTGCGGCGACGAGGACGGCAGCCCGACGCTGATTCCGGTGGACAGCGAGCACAGCGCGATCTACCAATGCCTGCGCGCGGCGAACGGCAACCCCTACGACAGGATCCTGCTGACGGCCTCGGGCGGGGCCTTCCGCGATTATACGCTGGAGCAGCTGGAAAACGCCACGCTGGCCCAGGCGCTGACCCATCCCAACTGGAGCATGGGCGCGAAGATCACGGTGGACAGCGCGAGCATGTTCAACAAAGCGCTCGAGGTCATCGAGGCGCGCTGGCTGTTTGATGCCAGGCCGGAGCAGATCAGGGTGATCATCCATCCCCAGAGCATCGTGCATTCGATGGTCGAGTTTGCCGACGGCGCCGTGCTGGCCCAGCTTGGCGCGCCCGATATGCGGGTGCCCATCGCCTACGCGATGGCCTATCCCGAACGCATTGCGACCGGCGCGCCGCGGGTGGATTTCGCCGCCCTGGGAACGTGCGCCTTCTCCGACGTCGATCCCGTGCGCTTCCCGGCTGTCGGCATGGCCTACGAAGCGCTGCGGGCGGGCGGGGCGGCCTGCTGCGTGCTGAACGCCGCCAACGAGGAAGCGAACGCCCGCTTCCGGGCCGGCGGGCTGCGCTTTACTCAGATCGGCGACGTGGTGGCCGGAACGCTGCAGCGTATAGGCGGACTGCCCGCGCATACGATAGAGCAGGTGTACGAGACCGACGCCGCCGCCCGCAGGGAAGCGCGGCTGATCATGGAAAAACTGTAACGGGAGCGATTTATGTCAACGATTATTTCTGTTTTGCTGGCCCTTCTGATGCTGGGCGTCATGGTGGCCGTGCACGAGGGCGGACATTTCCTGGCCGCCCGCGCCTGCGGCATTGCCGTGCGCTCCTTCGGCATCGGCTTCGGCCCGCGGCTTTTCGGCTGGACGGGAAAGAACGGAACGGAGTATGTTTTCCGCCTGATCCCGGGCGGCGGTTACTGCGGCTTTTACGGGGAGGACGATACGCAGGGCAAGGTCGCCAGGGAGGATCCCCGCGCGCTGGAGCTGCAAAAGCCCTGGAAGCGCCTGATCACGCTGTTTGCCGGGCCGTTCATGAACATTGTGCTCGCCTTCGCGGTGGCTTTCGCTTTTTACACCGGCTACGGCCTGCCCTATGCCGGGGATCATGTCGAAAGCCAGGTCATTTCCGTGCAGCCGGGCTCGCCGGCCGACGCGGCGGGCATGCTGCCCGGGGATATCATCCTGACGCTGGACGGCCGGGAGGTTTCCGACGATTTCAGCGCTCAGCTCAACCGCTGGGATGGGGAAAAGCCCATGCTTCTCACCGTGAAGCGCGGCGGGGAAACCGAGGAGCTGGAGATCACCCCGGATTTCATTTCCACCGAAAACCGCTATATGATCGGCATCACGCTGAGCGTGCAGGCCGAAACGATCTGGCGGCACGAGGGCGTGGGAAAGGTGCTTTCCCATACCTTCAACACCTGCGTCGCGGCGGGCGGCGCGATCCTGAACGCCCTGAAAAACCTGGTCACGCGCGGCGAGGGCCTGGACCAGATGAGCGGACCGGTCGGCGTGATCCGCATCATCGCCCAGGAAACGCGGGCGTACAGGCTGATGGGCTACCTGAACATGCTGATCATGATCTCCATCAACCTGGGGCTGGTCAACCTGCTGCCCATTCCCGGCCTGGACGGCGGGCGCATCGTGTTCGTGCTGTATGAAATGATCACGCATAAGCCCATCAACCGGCGGGTGGAGGCCTATATCCACCTCGCGGGGTACGCCTTCCTGATTTGCGTTCTTTTGTTCTTCACCTTCCACGATGTGCTGAACATCTTCGGCTGAATAAAGGAGAAACCATGAAAACACGAGCGATGATGGTGGGCGGCGTTCCGCTGGGCGGCGGCGCGCCCGTCTCCGTGCAGAGCATGACCAATACCGATACCCGGGACGTGCGGGCCACGCTTGCGCAGATCCGCGAACTGGCCGACGCGGGCTGCGATATCGTGCGCGTGTCGGTGTACGATGAGGACTGCGTAAAGGCTGTGCGCGCGCTGGTGGACGGCAGCCCGGTGCCGCTGGTGGCCGATATCCACTTCGATCACCGCCTGGCCGTCGGGGCCATCGAGAACGGCATCGCGAAGCTGCGCATCAATCCCGGCAACATCGGCGGGGAAGCCAACGTGAAACGGGTGGCCGACGCGGCGAAGGCCCATCATATCCCCATCCGCATCGGCGTCAACTGCGGCTCGCTGGAAAAGGATATCCTGGCCAGGTACGGCGGCCCCACCCCCGAGGGCATGGTGGAAAGCGCGCTGCGCCACGCGAAAATGCTGGAGGATCAGCATTTCGGCGATATTGTACTGTCGCTCAAGAGCAGCGACGTAAGGCGCACGGTGGAGGCGTACCGTCTGGCCGCCTCGAAGTGCGATTATCCGCTGCACGTCGGCGTGACCGAGGCCGGGCTTCCGGGCAGCGGCAACATCAAATCGGCGATCGGCATCGGCGCGCTGCTGCTGGACGGCATCGGCGATACGATCCGCGTGTCGCTTACCGGCTCGCCCATTCCCGAAGCCCAGGCCGCCATCGATATCCTGCGCGCCGTCGGCCTCAGGGGCGGGGCGCGCTTCGTGTCCTGCCCCACCTGCGGCCGCACGCGCATCGACGTGCCCGCCGTGGCCCGGGCGGTGGAGAATGAATTTAAAAATCTGGACCGCGATATCACGATCGCGGTCATGGGCTGCGTCGTCAACGGCCCCGGCGAGGCCCGGGACGCCGATATCGCCCTGTGCGGCGGCGACGGCTGCGGCGCGCTGTACGTGAAGGGAAAGTTCGTGCGCAAGCTGACCGGCGATCTGACGGCGGCCTTCATCGGCGCCGTGAAGGAAATGGCAGATGAGCTATGAAGAGCTGATCACAAAAATAGAAAACGCGGCTCCCGAACTCAAGGGCAAGCTGACCATCGACCGCGTGATTTACAAGCGGGCGAGCCGGCATGCCTATTTTTACCTGCTCAGCGACGCCGTGGCGGGGGACAGGGAATACCTGGCCGTGCAGAAGATCCTCAAATCGTCCTTCCCCGGCGTGCGGCTCTCGCTGCGCATCGCCAGCCCTTCGCTCAAGGACGATTTCCTGGCCGATCCCGATAAGTACGCCCACGTGATCAACAACATCCTGCTGCGCCAGCATCCCGCGCTTTCGGCCTGGGAATTCGATATGCGCTACAAGGCGGAGGACGGCCGCGTCGTGCTGGAATTGCCCGACGAATTTTCCATGCAGTATCTGAAGGAAAAGGCGCTGACCGACAAGATCGATCAGGCGATCCGGGATATCTTCTGCGTGGAGACCGAGGTGGTCTGCCGCGTCGCCGGCGTGCGCGAGGAGACGGCCGCCCGGCTGGAGCGCGAGCGGCGGGCCGAGGAAGCGCTGATGGAGCAGCGCCGCGAGGCCGCCCGCAGGCGCGAGGAGGAGAACGAGCGCCGCCGCCAGGCCGCCGAGGAGAAGAAGCGCCGCCTGGTATACGGCAAGCCCATCGCCGAAAAGCCCGTCGCCATCAGCGAACTGACCGGCGATTCCGGCACGGTCGTCATCGCGGGCAAACGCCTGGATTACGAGGAAAAGGAGATCAGCCAGGGCGAAATGCTGCTGGTCTCGTTCAACGTGACCGATTACACCGGCACGATCAAATGCAAAATGTTCCTGCGCTACCGCCCGCGCTTCCGCAAGGAGGAGGCCGACGAGCAGCCGCCCATCACGGAAGAGCAGCGCAAGGCCGTGCGCGAGGTGTGCGACGCGCTGAAAAAGTGCGAAGGCGTGACCGTCAAGGGCGAATGCCGCTATGACAATTTTGCGCATGAATGCACGGTGATGGTCAGCGCGATCAACCGTTTTGAACTGCCCAAGCGCGTGGACGACGCGCCGGAAAAGCGCATCGAACTTCACCTGCACACCCAGATGAGCAGCATGGACGCCGTGGCCTCGGCCAGCGCCCTGATCGCGCGCGCGGCAAGCTGGGGGCACCCGGCCGTCGCCGTCACCGATCACGGCGTGGTGCAGGCGTATCCCGAAGCCTTCGGCGCGGCCAAGAAGAACGGCATCAAGCTGATCCCCGGCGTGGAAGGCTACCTGACCGACGAGGACGTGGTGGTGCGCGGCGAAAAAGACGATCAGCGCCCGCTGACGACGCCCATCGTGGTGCTGGATTTTGAAACCACCGGCCTGGACACCCGCAACGACCGCATCATCGAGATCGGCGCGGTCAAGCTTTCCGACGGCCACGTGACCGAGGATATGAGCGTGCTGGTCAACCCGGGACAGCTGCTGAAGCCCAAGATCACCGAGATCACCGGCATCACCGACCAGATGCTCAAGGATCAGCCGCCGATCACCGAAGTCCTGCCCGCCCTGCTCGATTTTATCGGCGACTGTCCCATCGCGGCGCATAACGCCGATTTCGATTACAATATCCTGCAGAGCGAATTGCGCCGTCAGGGCATAGAGAAGGAATGGACGGTCATCGACACCCTGACCTTCGCGCGCAAGCTCTATCCCGATATGAAATCCCATCGCCTGGGAATGCTGTGCAAACGCCTGGGCGTATCGCTCAAGAACGCCCACCGCGCCGTGCACGACGCCACGGCCACCGCCCACTGCCTGCGGCAGATGCTGGACGAGATCGCCAAAAAAGGCGCGGAAACGCTGGACCGCGTCAACGAGGCCGCCAGCGGCTATACCCTGGGCAGCAGCTATCATATCTGCCTGCTGGCCGCCAGCCAGCAGGGGCTGTGGAACATCAACCATCTGGTTTCCGACGGCCATTTGAAGTATTTCAAACGCCGTCCGCATATGCCGCGCGCCAACATCCAGAAATACCGGGAAGGCATCCTGGTGGGCAGCGCCTGCGAGGCGGGCGAGCTGTTCCGCGCCGTGCTGGAGGGCGCGGACGAAAAGAAGCTGAGCCGCATCGCCCGCTTCTACGATTATCTGGAGATCCAGCCCATCGGCAACAACGCTTTCCTGATCCGGGAAGGCCGGGTGAAGGACGAGGAGGAGCTGCGCGAGCTGAACCGCGTGATCGTGCGCCTGGGCGAAAAGCTGGGCATTCCGGTCGTGGCTACCGGCGACGTGCATTTCCTCGATCCGCAGGACGCCGTTTTCCGCGCCATCCTGCAGGACGGCCTGGGCTATGACGACTGCGATCAGCAGCCGCCCCTGTATCTCAAAACCACCGGGGAAATGCTGGAGGAATTCAGCTATCTGGGGCCCGAAAAAGCCCGTGAGGTGGTCATCGACAATCCCCGCAGAATCATGGAAAGAATCGGGGATATCACGCTGTTCCCCAAGCATCCCGAGGGCAAGACCACCTTTTCGCCCGTGTGGGATTACGCGCCGGACGATATCCGCCGCATGGTGGAGGAGACCAGCCGCGAGATGTACGGCGACGTGCTGCCCGAGATCGTGCAGAAGCGCCTGGACAAGGAGCTCGGCTCCATCATCGGCTACGGCTACGCCACGCTGTATGACATCGCGAGCAAGCTGGTCAAGAAATCCAACAGCGACGGCTACCTGGTGGGGAGCCGCGGATCGGTGGGCTCGTCCCTGGTGGCAACCATGTGCGGGATCACCGAGGTCAACGCCCTGCCGCCCCATTACCGCTGCAAACACTGCCGCAAGGCTTGGTTCGACGTGCCCGAGGGCTACACAATGGGCGTCGATCTGCCCAGCAGGGACTGCCCCATCTGCGGCAAGCCCCTGACCAAGGACGGTTTCGACATCCCCTTTGAGGTGTTTTTGGGCTTCAAGGGCGACAAGGTGCCCGATATCGACCTGAATTTCTCGGGCGAGTACCAGCCCCAGGCCCGCGCGTACGTGGAGGAGCTGTTCGGCACGGGCTATGTGTTCCGCGCGGGAACGATCGGCACCCTGGCCGACAAGACGGCTTACGGCTTCGTGATGAAATACCTGGAAAAACGCGGGATAGTGGCGACGGAAGCCGAAAAAGACCGGCTTGTTGCCGGCTGCGTGGGGGTAAAGCGCACAACAGGCCAGCATCCGGGCGGCATGGTGGTGCTTCCCCGCGCTTACGATATCTGCCAGTTCACCGCCGTGCAGCATCCCGCCGACGACGAAACCAGCAGCATCATCACCACGCATTACGATTTCAACTCCATGCATGACATCCTGGTCAAGCTCGACATTCTGGGCCACGACGATCCCACCATGATGCATATGCTGGAGCGCATCACCGGCGTCAACTACAAGGAGATCCCGCTGGACGATCCCGAGGTCATGTCGATCTTCCGCTCACCCGAAGCGCTGGGCGTGACGAGCGAGGATATCGGCTGCTCCACCGGCACGCTGGGCATTCCCGAGTTCGGCACGGCCTTCGTGCGCGGTATGCTGGACGATACGAAGCCCGGCACGATGGAGGAGCTGATCCGCATATCCGGCCTTTCCCACGGCACCGACGTGTGGCTGGGCAACGCCAAGGACTTGATCAACAGCGGCACGGCCACCCTGAAGGAATGCATCTGCTGCCGCGACGATATCATGAACTACCTGATTTCCATGGGCGTGGACAGCAAAATGAGCTTCGACACCATGGAAAGCGTGCGCAAGGGCAGGGGCCTGAAGCCCGAGATGGAGGAGGCGATGGCCAAGGCCAACGTGCCGCAGTGGTTCGTGGACAGCTGCAAAAAGATCAAATACATGTTCCCCAAGGGCCATGCCGTGGCTTACGTCACCATGGCGCTGCGCGTGGCCTGGTTCAAGGTGCATATGCCGCTGGCCTATTACGCGGCGTACTTCACCATCCGCGCCACCGGCTTCGACGCCGGCACCATGATCACGGCCCCCGAGATCGTTCGCGCCCGGATCAAGGAGCTGGACAGCATGGAAAAGGCCACGGCCAAGGACAAGGACACCCAGAACGCGCTGGAAATGGTGCTGGAATTCTATATGCGCGGCTTCAAGTTCCTGCCCGCCGATCTGTACAAGAGCGACGTGAAGGACTTTGTGATGGAGGACGGCAGCCTGCGCGTGCCCTTTACCGCTATCGGCGGCCTGGGCGAAGCCGCGGCGCAGGGCATCGTGGAGGCCCGCTCGCAGCCCTTCCTGTCCATAGAGGACCTAAAGAACCGCGGCAAGGTTTCGGGCGCGGTGGTGGAGCTGCTGCGCGCCGCCGGGGCGCTGGACGGCCTCAAGGACACCAACCAGGTCTCCATGCTGGAAATGATGGGCTTCGACGCGGGAAGCTGACCGGCGTTATTTTCAACGATCAGCTGAGAATGAAGGTCCGTATCGGCCGGATAAGCGGGAAAAAGACGCCGTAAAACGGCAAAACATCCAAAAAACGCTTGTATTCCGGGAAAGATTGTGGTATACTGATTCAGTATTCTGTTTACAACACGTTTTTTCAGGAAAGAAGGGTTTAACGAAGAGTGGGAAGCAGCGAAAGGGAGCGGCGGACGCATGGTCTCGTTTCATGCGGAAGCTTTGCAGCCCTTGCACTGCGTATGCCCGCTCTTTGCGCTTGTTAAGGAGAGCTTATGCCGAAGAAGGACGCTTCCGCCATCGGGCAGATCACGGTCATCGCCGAAAAGCTTGCCGGACAGATGGGCTACGAGCTGATCGAGGCCGCCTACGAAAAGGAAAACACGGGCATGTACCTGCGCTTTTACCTGGACAAGGAGGGCGGCGTCACGCTGGACGACTGCGAGGCCTATCACCGGGCGCTGCAGCCCATGATCGAGCGGTTCGATTATGATTTTATGGAGGTATGCTCTCCCGGCGTGGACCGTCCCATCAAGAACCAGCGGGACGCCGACCGCTGCCTGGGCCAGGAGATCGAGGTGCGGCTGTATAAGCCCATCGACGGGCAGAAGGTTTACAACGGCCTGTTCACCGGCTACCGCGACGGCGACATTACCATCCGCTGCGGCGAAGAAGAGCGCACTTTCCTCAAAAAAGAGATCGCGGTGGCGCGCTGCACCATCGATATGGAAGAAGTAGAAAACGCGGATCTTTCCTGATCCGGAAAGGAAGAAAAAAGAGTATGGCGAACGCTGCAAATAACCGCCCGGATATCGTGGAAGCCATCAGCGCCCTGGCGCGCGAACGCGATATCAGCGAAGAAATGCTTATTTCCACCGTTGAGGAAGCCTGCAAGGCCGCTTTCCGCAAGAGCGGAAGGCAGCACAGCGGCGCGCCCATGAACCTGAGCGTGGTCATCGCCCGCAAAAAGCCCGTGCAGGTCATCGCGCGCAAGGTGGTCGTGGAGGAAGTGGAGGACGACAACATCCAGATCTCCCTGGAGGAGGCCAAGGCCATCCGCCCCGATTTCCAGCTGGGCGACATCGTGGAGATCGACGTGACGCCCGACGATTTCGGCCGCGTCGCCGCGCAGACCGCCAAGCAGGTCATCGTGCAGCGCATCCGGGAAGCCGAGCGCGGCAAGATCTACGACGAGTACGTGGAAAAGGAAAATGAGATCCTTACCGCCATCGTGCAGCGGGTGGATCAGCACTGCGTGTACGTGGAGCTGGGCCTGACCGAAGGCGTGATGGAAGAGAGCGAATACATGCCCGGCGAGGAATACCGCGAGGGCGACCACATCAAGGTATACGTGCTGCAGGTGCACCGCAACCGCGGCGATATGCAGCGCGCGCCTCAGGTGTACGTCAGCCGCATCCATCCCGGCCTGGTCAAGCGCCTGTTTGAAATGGAAGTGCCCGAGATCGCCGGCGGCATCGTGCAGATCAAATCCATCGCCCGCGAGGCCGGCAGCCGCACCAAGATGGCCGTGTACTCCAGCGAGGTCATGGTCGATCCCGTGGGCGCGTGCGTTGGCCCGCGCGGAGCGCGCGTGGAAAAGGTGATCGCCGAACTGCGCAACGAGAAGATCGACATCATCAAATGGTCGCCCGATCCGGCGGAATTCGTCGCCAACGCCCTGAACCCGGCCCACGTGGTCAGCGTGTTCATCTCCGAGGCCGAAAAGATCTGCCGCGTGGTGGTGCCCGACAGCCAGCTCTCCCTGGCGATCGGCAAGGAAGGGCAGAACGCCCGCCTGGCCGCCAAGCTGACCGGCTGGAAGATCGACATCAAGTCCGAGACCCAGTTCCAGGAAAGCCTGGCCGAGCAGGGAATGTCCTCCGCCGAGGAAGCCATGGGCGAAATGCCGCTGGACGAAGCCGGCCTGGACGCCTACTATGGGCAGGACGACGGCTTTGAGAGCTGATAAGCAAAAGAGGGCCCCATGAAACAAAGAAAAATCCCCATGCGTATGTGCGTGGGATGCCGCGAAATGAAGCCCAAGCGCGAGCTGCTGCGCGTGGTGCGCAGCCCGGAAGGGGAAATCAGCTTTGATCTCACGGGGCGCAAGCCCGGCCGGGGCGCGTACGTGTGCCGCAGCGTCGAATGCCTGAATCAGGCGATCAAAAAGAAGCAGCTGGAGCGCGCGTTTTCCGCGCCGGTATCCGAAAGCGTGCGGGAGAGCCTGGCGTCTCAGATGCCGCAGCTGCCGCCGCCCGCGGAGGAAAACGGCGATGAATGAAGCGCAGCTGCGCGGCGCGCTGGGACTGTGCAAGCGCGCCGGCAGGCTTCAAAGCGGCGCGGACCTGGTGATCAAGGCCATCCGCGCGGGCAGCTGCCGCCTGGCGCTGCTGGACGCGGGAGCCGCCGCAAATACGGTGAAAAAGATCACCGATGCGTGCATATATTACCACGTGCCGTACTGTACTCTGCCTGAAGGCCTGCTGGAAACAGCCTGCGGCCGCGAAGGCGTCAGAACGGCGGCCGTCCTGGACGGCGGATTCGCCGCCAAGGTGCGGTCGCTGACCGAAGAAACAAACCAGCCTGTACTGTAAATAACGGGTCAAGTATCAAAATCCGGGGGTGCAAGCGTCGAATGACGAAGGTTAAGCTGAAGGAAGCAACCAAGGAACTCAATCAGAAAACGAACGCGGTTCTGGAGGAATCCACGCGGATCCGCCGCAGCGCCGAGCAGCTGCTGCAGCAGCTGCAGCGCCAGCGCATGCAGATGGTGCGCGAGGAGGAGGAAGCCCAGAAACGCCTGCAGGCCGAGCAGCATACCAAGGCATGGACTATGCCCGATGATGAAGAGCTTGAACCGTCCGCCGCTCAGGAGACCGTTCAGGCTGAAGCGCCTGCGCCCGCTTCCGCCCCCGAAGCGCCCGAAAAACCCGAAAAGGAAGCGGAAAACGCGCCCAAGCCCGCCAAGCCCGCTCCGAGCGCGGAAGCGCCCAGGCCCGCTGAGGCTCCCAAGCCCGCCGCGCCCAAGGCCGAAGCGCCCGCAAGGCCCGCTCCCGCCGCCGTGAGGCATGCGCCCGTCGCCGCAAGGCCACCCGCACCGCCCGCCCGCGCTGCGGCAAGCGCTGCCGCACAGCCTGCTATCTCGTCCTTTGTCTCAG
>CACWLY010000015.1 GCA_902761825.1 uncultured Eubacteriales bacterium | reverse complement strand
GCTCAGGTAGGGCACCCAGCCGTCCACGGGGAAGCCGTAGGGGTTCTCGTTGGCGGTGAGGTCCACTTCGATGTGCAGGTCGGAGCCTTCCTTGGGGGTCGCGTTCTCGGCGGGCGCCATGTCCACGGGCTGGAAATAAACCATCGCCATGGTCATAAAGTCGACTTCCTGTTCGCCTTCAACGCCCAGTTCGTATTCATCGAAGCCCGCTTCTTCCTCGGCGAGACCGAAGGCGGACATGCTCATCAGCATCATAGCGGCAAGCAGCAGTGCAACAAACTTTTTCATGATAATTTCCTCCTCAGAACGTTGATTTGGTTGTATATCCGTCGCGGGCTGCGCGGGGCAGCTCCGCGGGGGTACCTTTGTTATCCGGAATACTTCGCTTTCAGCGCGTCCATTTTGCCCCGGTAATGGGCGATCAGGAACGTGACCAGCAGGACGATGGCGAGGATCAGCTGGGGCAGCAGCGTTTCCAGCCAGGGATAGATGCCGAATATCTGGATCACGTCGTTTTCCGGCACGCCGGGCACGCGAAGGGAGAGGTCGAACACGTTGCCCTCGGCCAGCTCCTTGATGCCGCTGCCCAGGAAGGAAACGCACATCACGGCCATCAGGATGGAAGTGGCGGTGAAGAACACCTTGATGGGCAGCCGGATGGAGAGCTTCGTGATCGCCAGGTACACGAACACCAGCAGCACGCAGCCCGCGCCGAAGCCCGCCCACACCATGCCGGGATTGCCCTCCGAAAGCATCGGCTGGTAGAAGAGCACCACCTCCGCGCCCTCCCGGAACACGGACAAAAACGCGGTGAACGCCAGGGCGAAGGCGCTGCCCTGCTCCACGGAGGACTGTACCTTGCCGTCGATGTACCGGCTCCAGGAGGCGGCCTCCGCCTTGCTGATCATCCAGTTGCTCACGTAGAACAGCACGCACACGGCGATCAGGGCGGTAATGCCCTCGATGACCTCCTGCGCAAGCCCCGCGCCGACGAACGCCCGCTTGGCCCAGGCCAGCACGGCGGCGGCGATGAAGCTGGCGACCACGCCGCAGACCGCGCCGATGTACACGTTTTTCAGGCTCTTTCCGTTGCCGCTCTTGGTGAGATAGGCGATGATCGCGGCGATGACCAGGATCGCTTCCAGGCCCTCGCGGACGATAATGCCGAACGCGCCCAGGAAGGTCAGCAGCCGGGGATCGGTCTGCTTTGCTTCCTCCTGCGGTTCAGCGGCCTCCTCGCCCGTTTCCGCGGCAAGCGCGGCTTTGGCTTCCGCCGCCTGGGCGTCCAGGGTTTTGGCCTGTTTCAGGATCAGGTTCTTCGCCCCGTCGGTGGTCGTGCGGTATTTGTTCTTCTGATATTTTGCCGAAGCCGAAGCGACCAGCGCGCGCAGATCGGAGAAATACCCGTCCGTTTTCTGCCGGTCCTTCAGCGACAGGCCGGTATAGATTTTGTGGCTCAGGCCGGATTCCTCGTAAACGGAATAGTACGCCGTGTTCAGGTTATCCAGCGCGGCTTCAAAGTCCTTATCCAGATAGCCCATATAGGCGGTGTCCAGCAGCTCCTTCACCAGCGTCGCCGCCTCGTACCAGCTGGCATACTTCTGCGCGGCATTGGGATCGGCGGAGTATTCGGGATAGGGATCGGCCGGGACCAGTTCGCCCCGTTTGTAATACTTGGTTTCGCTCTGCACGCCGCCCTGCAGCGCCGAGAGCTTGTTGCCGTCCTCGCGGATCATGGCCTTCAGCTTCTGCAGCGCGCTGCGAACGGAAACGATCGTTTCCTGATCGGTATTTTCCTTTTTCACCGCCGCCTTGCAGGCCGAAAACTGCATCTCCACCGCGTTTTTCCGGTTGCCGGAGACGTAGCTCATGGTCTGCCGCTCAAACCCGGTGGTTTCATATACCCGGAAATACGCGTTGCTCACGTTGTCGTAAGCCGCTTTCGCGTCGCCGTCCAGATAGCTTTCAAAGGCGGCGTCCAGAAACTTGTCGATCTGATCCGCCGCGTCCGCCCAGCGGGTGGAAGCGCCCTCCTCCGCCAGCGCGCCCCAGGGCAGCGCAAGCAGCAGGATCGCAAGTCCGCACAGCAGCTTCATGGCGAAGCTTCTTTTCTTCATCCCGCGCCATCCTTTCCTTCCCTTCCTCCCGTGGAAGCAGGGAATGTTAGCGTTTGCTAACCCGGTTGGTATGATAGCATATCGCCCCGGCTGTCCGCTATCCGGATATTGACCAGTTTAACAAATTCAGTTGCCTGATATTGACATTTTAAAAAAACGCGTGACAAAGCGGTTAGAATATGCTAATATTATTTTTGTGGTTAGTAATATCTAATTTAATGGCGCGCATTCCAGTGAGAAGGAAGGGTCCGGCTTGAAAGAAAAAAAGACCAGCGGCAAAGCCTTGTCCGAAGCGGCGCAAGCCTACATGGAAGCCCACAGCGAAGAAAGGTTTTCGCTGGAGAGGATGGCGAAGGCGCTCTACGTCAACGGGAACTATCTGCTGCGCACCTTCAAGCGATATACCGGCATGACGCCGCTCAGCTATCATCACCAGCTCCGCTGCGCGAAGGCGAAGGCTCTGCTTGCGCGGACCGATCTGTCGATATCCGAGGTGGGCGAAGCGGCGGGGTTCGTCTCCTCTTCCCATTTTTCCCATATCTTCCGGAAAACGGTGGGCTGCACCCCCAGCGAATACCGGAAGCTCATCAAAGCCGGCGAAAAGGCGGAGGCGTGATGGAAGCGTCATGAAAAAGAAAATCTGGGATCTGTACGCGCCGATCTATGAAAAGGCCATGCGGGCGGATATCAAAATCTACCGCTTCATGTACGACCGCATCCCGCGGATCATCCGGGGCATGGAGGTGCTGGAGATCGCCACCGGCCCCGGGCTGCTGGCCAAGCACGTCGCGCCGGCGGCCAGGCGCATGATCGCAACCGATTATTCCGACGGCATGATCGCCGAAGCCAAAAAGGGCGAATGCCCCGAGAACCTGACCTTCGAGGTGGCGGACGGCACGGCGCTGCCCTACGCGGACGCGTCCTTCGACGCCGTGATCATCTCCAACGCCCTGCACGTCATGCCGGAGCCCGAAAAGGCGCTATCCGAGATCGGCCGGGTGCTGCGGCCCGGCGGCGTTCTCATCGCACCGAACTTCGTCAACCACAGGGGCGGGCTGGGCAGCCGCGTCTGGTCGCGCGTCCTGACGATCGCCGGGATCCGGTTTGAGCACCAATGGTCGGGCCGGGAATACCTCGACTGGCTGGAATCAAACGGCTGGCAGGTGCTGTATCACCGGGAAATGGCGGCGCGGATCAGCCTGATGTACGCCGAATGCAAGCGGAAGGAAGCGATATAAGCATGGCGAGAAAGGATTCGGATCACCAGAAGAAATCCATGAGCGCCCTGTTCCGGGGCAAGGCGATCTTCAAGCCCCTGAGCACCGGCCGGATCAACGATCAGGTGGCCTGCGTGCGGGAATGGGTCGCCAATATCTTTTTCTATACCAAAAACGGCGTGACCATCATGATCGACGCGGGCTATAACTACGCCCGGCTCAGGGAGAAGATGGGCTGGCTGGATATCGATCCGGCGTCCATCCGGCATATCCTGATCACCCACCAGGACACCGATCACGTCGGCGCGCTGGAGCGGGACAGCGAGCTTTTGTTCAAGGACGCCACGGTCTATCTCAGCGAGATCGAAAACCGCTATCTCACCGGCGAAACGAGGAGAAAGGTCTTTCACGGCTTCTACCGGCTGTCCCCGGTAAAAACGGACAACAAACGGGTGCTGCTCAGGGACGGGCAGACGCTGCGTTTCGGGGATATCAAGGTCGAATGCATCCTCGTGCCCGGCCATACCTGGGGGCATATGGTCTACCTGATCGACGACGCCTGGCTGTTCACCGGGGACACGATCTGGTTCGGCGCGGACGGCGGATACAGCTTCATCAGCACCCTGGCGGAAAGCAACACCCTGGCGATTCAGAGCCTGGAGAAGCTGGAAAAGAACATCCGGGCCCGGAACCGCCCCATCGCGATCGTTACCGGGCATACCGGCTGGACGGACGATCTGGACTTCGCCTTCCGGCACCGGATAGAGATCTGCAGACCCTTCACAAAGAAATATGCCGACCCGGAAGCGCCGTATGACGGCTATATCGAGGACGACGATACCGAAGAAAAGGCGCGGACGGTGCGCCTCAAAAAGAAGCGCGGCTGATGAACGGAGGAAGCCCATGATCAGAACCACCCTGAAAATTTCCGGCATGATGTGCGGTATGTGCGAGGCGCACGTCAACGACGCGATCCGCGCGGCCTTCCCGGTCAGGAAGGTTTCCTCCTCCCACGTCAAAGGCGAAACCGTCGTCCTCTCGGAAGCGCCGCTGGATGCCGAAAAGCTGAAGCGGACCGTGAACGCTTCCGGATATATCTTTCTTTCAGCCGCCGAGGAAACCGTGGAGAAGAAAGGCTTCCTGTCCGGGCTGTTCGGAAAATGACGGCGGAACGGGCGATTGAGCGGAGAAGAACGCCCGGCTTGATACTGCTTCTCTTCTGAGAGCCATGATGCTAATAGGAAAATAAGACAAGAAGCGCCGTATTTCCGCGAAACAGACAGGAAATACGCGCTTTCTTTGGGAAAAGAAAGCTGAGCAAAGAAACCGGCGTTTGGGGCCGCTCCTGCTGCAACACTATCCGCCAACAGGCTTATATGTCAGCAACCGTTCCCGGGCGACCGGCTTCGCCGGTCGTGCGGCGCGAAGCGCCGCGCAAAGGCAGGACAGAGACGCGGGAGAAAACAAGCGGAAAAACCGTTTGGAATCTAACCAGTAATCATTCCGCTTGCTTTCTCCCGCGTCTATGCACTGCCTTTGCTCTGCCCGGGAACTCACTTGTCCCCATAGGCCAAACAGGCGGAAGCAAGTCTGGTTTACGCTCCGCGCTTCATCGCCGGGATGGGTCCAGGGGGCGAAGTCCCCTGGCGAAGAGCTCGAGAGCGAGCAGCTCTCGAACGTTCTCCTTTTTGTCTTAATACACCCTACGTGAATTGGCTCATAGTACGCGAATATAAGAAGCAGGCTTTGATACGTCCTCGGGGATCGGCGCGTTTTTTTGATTGGTCAATATGAGACAACGATACGGTCTTGACAGGCGTCCCATCGTATGGTACCATACCGGTGTTAGATATTGCTAACAAAAGCCGCAGCGCAGGCTTTCGGGCTGCAAATGCCGCAGCGGCTTTTTTCGGGGAAATGAGTTAGTTATATCTAATATCAATTCATACCCTTTGGAACCGGAGGCTGAAATGTCCAACGAAACCCTGATCCGCAGCTGCGCGCCCACGATGGCCCGTCTGAAAACCGGAAACATGTTCACCTGCGCCTTTGACAGCCGGGAGCAAATGACCGCCGAGCTTCGTCAGCTGAATCAGCGGCTGAGGCAAAAGGGGCTGCGCATACTGCCGCTGAGGTGGCGGGACGGAAGGGCGCTTTTGTATCTTTACCGTCCGAAGCTGCTCGAGCGCGATCTGCGCGATCCCCTGTCCCGAAAGCTGCTGTCGGAATGCGGATATGCCGGCGGGGACGCCAGCGCCTGTCTCGCGCTGCTGATATCGCGCTTGCGGGAGGAAAGGGAGTTTCCCCACGAGGTCGGGCTGTTCCTGGGGTATCCCCCGGCGGACGTGGACGGGTTCATGCATCGGAAGGACGAATGCAAGCTCTGCGGACTGTGGAAGGTTTATGACGACGTGGAAGGCGCGGTTCGCCAGTTCGCCCGGTGCAGGCACTGTACCGCCGTATACCTGCGCTGCCTCTCCCGCGGTTTCTCGCTGGACAGGCTGGCCGTCGCCGGATAAAACCGCTGTTCATGCTCCCGGAAGGGCGTTGAACAGACCAAAACAACAAGATGAGCGCGCGGGCGAAGCCGCGGCGCGTCCTGCCGCTTCCGCAGGAGAAAGCGGCAGGCATCACAAAGAAAGGATGGATTTTCCCATGAAACGAATCCTGAACAAGCTGTTCCCGGTAGCCCTGGCGATGATGACGCTCCTCGTCCTCAGCGTCTTCGCGAAGGCCGACGCGGAGGGCACGTATGCGCTGATGAACATCCCCTATGCCGAGTTCTACGCCGCCGAAGTGACCGACGCTTCGGGCCTCGACGCCGTGACCTCAAGCACCCTGATGAAGCCGCGCACCGGCGCGCTGGCGGGCGGCTCCTATCATGTCGATCCCGCGGGCACGGACATCACCGGCGTGATCTTCCCGGTCCGCGTGGACGACGCGGAAGCGCTGACGGCGCTCGGAGGCAAGGAGATCACGGACGAGAGCAGCGTATCCATCACCGTGACCAACAAGGGAAAGGAAAGCACGACGGTTTACGAGGGAAAGGACGCGCTGTTTGAAGCGCCCAGCTATTCCTGGTACGCGCTGGCGGAAGCCCCCGCGCAGTTCAAAGTCCTGACGCTCGCCGACGGCAAGCCCGTTTTCAGCGCCGTGAACACCGCCGCGGAAACGGTCGGCGTCACCGCCGCGCTCCGGTATGACAAGCACGCCGATCAGGCGATCGTGCTGGACGGCGTCGCCGACGTGATGGGCGATCAGCAGGTCAGCGGCATCATCCTGACGGCGGACGACGGCGCGAAGGTCGGCCTGCGCCACATCGCCAACATCTGGCGCGGCCCGCAGATCGGCTTCGGCTTCGACAGCGCCGTTTACGAAGCGCTCAAAGGCAAAACGATCGTCCGCGTCGAGATCCTGACAAGGGACGGGCATTACGCCTTTGACGCCGATATCGGGATCGCCGAAGATCAGCGGCTCGCGGCCCTCAGCGACACCTATATCGAGCTGTTCCCCGAGTTCGCGAAGGAAGCGTACAAGGACTACTGGATGGAATGCATCAAGGCCTATCCCGTGGACGACGCGAGCGCCGAGGACATTTACGCGACGCTGACCAACATGTTTCTGGGCCGTCTGTACGGCCAGGAAGCCGTCGACGCGTACAGCAGCGATCCCTCCGGCATGATCTTTGACTGCTTCCTGGAGAACGGCCTCGCTAAGATCACGGTCAACGGCAGCGTGATTTCCGGCGCGGACGCGGAGGGCAACGAGCTGTTCCGCCACGCTTACGCGTACCTGCAGGATGTGCCGGTCACGTACTTCGGCCAGGAAATGCCCGCAGCGCTGCACGTCTATCAGACGGCGGACGCGGACGCCGGGATGTTTACGTATTTCGCGTTCAGCGACGATACCCTGGCTGAAACCCAGCACATCGAATTCCGCTACGGCGAAACGCTGGAAAATATGGGCAGCTACACGGAAGGCCCCTACGCCTACTGGCTGGCCGGCGCGATCCAGGACGGCTACAGCGAGAAGCTGATCAAGGCCTGCATCAAGCTGTTTGTGGATGAAAACGTGGGCGAAATGTTCGCCGATCAGGCGGAGAGCATGGACGCCGTCGCGATCGATTCCGCCGAAAAGCTGGCCGCGATCAACGAGAATCCTTCAGGCAACTATATCCTGACCGCCGATATCGACCTGGCGGGCATGGAATGGACGCCCATCGGCGCGTTCGTGATGGGCGGCGGCGAGGAAGGCGAAGTGCCCGACCTGACGGCGGCCTTTACCGGCACGTTTGACGGTCAGGGCCATACCATCCGCAACCTGACGATCAACCAGCCCGAGGGCTGGGCGCTGGGCCTGTTCGGCTGCGCCGCCAACGCGGAGATCGGCAATTTCACGCTGGAGAACGCCGCGGTGGACGGCAGCGTTATGGCCGCGGACGTCGTGGGCTACGCCTACTGCTCCACGGTCGCCGACGTGAAGCTGATAAACGGCAAAGTGACCGCGCACTGGACCGAAATGAGCGCGGAGGGCATGTACAGCGGCATCGCGGGCGCGTGCCTGGGCAGCCTGATCACCGGCTGCGACGCGCAGGCCGACATCACGATCCCGGATAACACGGCCAACGCGGGCGTCGTGGGCGGCGGCCTGCAGATGACCAGCGTTGTGAACTGCACGGCCACCGGCTCCGTCACCGCCGGGAACGGCTGCTACGGCATCGGCGGAATCTCCGGCTGCGGCTTCACCTCGGAAGAGTTCACGAACCTGACCGCGCGGGACGTCGTCATCACCGTGGGCGACGATTGCCGCTGGATCGGCGGCATCACCGGCTACGCGGGCGGCTATCCCGTAGAGGAGCTCGGCATGACTGTCACCGTCTTCACCAACTGCCAGGCGCTGAACGTCGCCGTGCATGCCGGCGCGAACGCGGACGGCATCGGCGATACCGTCGGCAGCGGCTTCTACAGCGACGAGCTGGCCGCGAACGGCGCGCCCTTCGATCAGCCAACCCAATTTGAGCTTGTGGATTGCAAAGCCGAACCGGCCATCGCCGCCAAAATCGACTGAGACCCGGGGAAGCGATGATCCCGGTACCGCTGCGCCGCGGGATGCGGGCAGCGCCTGATCCAGCGGCGCGATAAAAAGAAAGCCCTGAAAGCGTTTCGTTTCCGGGGCTTTTTCTTTGTCCGGCTTCCTTTTTTTCGTGCGTTCTGCCGGTCGCAGCGCCTGAAGCAAACAGTCAGGCGATCCGATAAAGCCCGGATGAACAGGGGCTTATACTATTCTCAGTATAAAAGATTATCAGATTTGGGATGGGAGGCGTAGCAGCGCTACGTTGACCGGAATGAAGCAACGCCAAGACGGAAAAGACACCCAAAGATGATAAGATTTTAGATTGAGAATAGTATTATTCCTCCGTTTTCAGCGCCGCCACCATGTCGATGTGCCGGTTCTTGCGGGCCACCATCAGACCGACGAGCAGGGAGACGCCGAAGGTCAGAAGGACGCTGACGCACCACGTGGCCGGGCCCAGCACCAATTTCAGCTCATACTCGGAGGCCAGGGCCGTGAGCAGGTATTGCAGCACGCCCACGCCCATGGGCACGCCGATCAGAATACCGATCACCGTGAGCCACAGGTTCTGGCTGATCAGCAGCCGCCCGATCTTGCCGTCCTTGAAGCCCACCACCTTGAGGGTGGCCATTTCGCGGTAACGCTCGGTGTAGCTCATCACGCCCAGGTTGTAGAGCACCACGATGCCCAGGATCACCGCCGCGAGCACCAGCAGCCAGATCATCTTGTTCATCAGGTCCATGAAGGTGTCGAAGGAATCCATGATGGACTGCTTGCTCTGCTTGTTCAGCACGCGGCCGTCCTCCGGGATCTCCGCCTCATCGGTGAATATGGCGGAAACGGTATAGGGAATGCCGGTCTGATCGGCGAAGGCCGCCGTCATGAACACGCCCTCGGTCATGGAATCCAGCACGCCCGCCACGGGCACGGCGTAGCGCTCGTCGCTGTCATAGGGAGAGAAGGTCAGCGTATCCCCCGCTTTCAAATGATGATCGCGGGCGATCCGGGCGCAGATGTACGCCCCGCCGTCCGTCAGGGGAACGATGCGCATATCGGTATCGGCGAAGCGCACCTTGTCGCGGGCGACGGAATAGATCTCCAGCGAATAGCCCTTGTCGCCGATCTGGATGGCGCGGGAGGCGGCCCAGTCGCCGTTCAGCTCTTCGGCCAGCGCCTTGCCTTCCGCCAGCGTCATGTTCTCGGCGTCCAGATTGACCCGGGTGGTATAATTGATGGCCTTTTCATAGAAAACGTCCAGGAAAGCGTCCATGGTATCCTGCATGCCCAGTCCGCCCACCAGCAGCACCATGCAGCCCACGATGCCAAACAGCGTCATGGCGCTGCGGGCCTTATGGCGCACGCAGTCGCGCAGGTTCCATTTGGTGCCGAAGCCCAGGGCCTTGAAGCGTTTGGTTTCCTCGAGCCGCAGATGCTTCATGCGCCGGGGCGTATAGGGCCGCAGGGCGTCGGCCGCCGTGCCGGAAAGCATCCTGCGCACCGACAGAAAGCCGATCAGCGTCAGGAACGCGTTGATCCCGATCAGCACGTACCAGGTGAAGCCCGGCGCGCGCAGCGTCCAGGAGGGCATGTCGATGTACGTCGCCATGGCCCCGTTCGGGTTCATGATGAACCAGCCCAGCCAGTAGCCGATGCCGACGCCCAGCAGCGTGCCCATCAGGCCGATGATCAGGGCGTAGGAGGAATAATGCGCCATGATGCGCCGATCCTTGAAGCCCAGGGCCTTGAAGGTGCCGATCTGCGTTTTTTCGCCGGCGGTGATGCGGTGCATGGTGGTCACCATCGTCAGGATGGCGATGGCGAGAAAGAGCACCGGCAGGATGGAGGCCATGGTTTTGCCTTCGCTGACTTCTCCCTGGGCCTCCGACCAGGATACGGTCTCGTCCTTGGAGAGGATCAGGCGGGTCGTGCCGAGGGCCTTGTCCGCAAGCTCCACGAAGGCGGCCTTGTCCAGGGCGGATTTCACGTTGATCTGATGATAGAGCGAGCCGGCCATCATCTTATACAGCGCCGGAACGGACCGGTCCAGCATGGCCGGGGAAATGTACACGTAGCCATAGGAGGTATAGTCCGGCATCATCTGGGTGGAATCGGGCAGGCAGATCAGGTATTCGCTGGATTTCACCAGCCCCTTGACCGTGCCCTTCACGGTAATGGTCTGATAGGTCAGCGTCAGCGGATCGCCGATATGGATGCCGTTGGCCGCGGCGTAGGAATCCGACAGCCAGAAGCCGTCCGTGGACGCCGCGTCGTAGGGTTCGCCCTCCATCAGCAGGATGCCCGACACGTTCATGTTTTCGCTGACGGTCAGCGCCAGGGTGTCGGTATCGTCCTTCACCGCCACGTTCATGGAAAGGAAGCGGGTGGCGTCGCTAACGCCCTCAAGCGCCTTCACGGCCTCCAGGTCCTTTTCGGTGAAGCCCTTGTCGTTATAGATGCGGAAATCGGCGAAGCCCGTGGCGTCGTAGATTTCTCCTGTGTTGACCTCCAGGGAATACCATTCCACGTTGAACCCCAGGAAAACGCCCACGCCCAGAGCCACCATGATCACCATGGAAATGAACTGGGCTTTGTATTGCCACAGCGTCCGGAACAGTTTTCTCAGCAGCATTACCAGTCCACCTCTTCCACGGACAGGGGATGATCCTGATTTCTGCAATCCTCGATCCGCCCGTTTTTGACCCGGATCACGGTGTCCGCCATTTTTGCGATATTCTGGTTATGGGTCACGACGATGATGGTTTTGCCCATTTCCCGCGCCATGGAGAGCAGCAGCCCCAGCACCATCACGCCGGTCTGGGAATCCAACGCGCCGGTCGGCTCGTCGCACAGCAGGATGTGCGGGTTTTTCGCCAGGGCGCGGGCGATCGACACGCGCTGCTGCTCGCCGCCGGAAAGCTCGGAGGGGAACTGATGGATGTGATCGGAAAGCCCCACGGCCTTCAGCATGTCGTGGCTGCTGAGCGGGTTCGGCGCGATCTCCTTGACCAGCGCCACGTTTTCGATCACGGTCAGGGTGGGGATCAGGTTGTAGCTCTGGAATACGAAGCCGACGCTGGCCGCGCGGTATTCGGCAAGCTCGTTGGCCGTCAGCGTGGAGATATCCTTTCCGTTCACCAGGATGGTGCCCTCCGTGGGGCTGTCCAGCCCGCCCAGCAGGTTCAGCAGCGTGCTTTTTCCTGCGCCGCTGAGCCCGAGCACCACGATGAATTTGCCTTCCTCCAGGCTCAGGTTCACATGATCCAGCGCCCGCTGCTCGTGCTCGCCGTTCCGGAGGGAGGCGTAGCAGCGCTACGTTGACCGGAATGAAGCAACGCCAAGACGGAAAAGACACCCAAAGATGATAAGATTTTAGATTGAGAATAGTATCAGATCGGAAGCGGGGACGCGGACGATACCGCGTCCCCTTTTTCCTTACGGATGCTTATGACAGGAACCGGCCATGGGACAGCAGCCGCAGTTGCAGCCGCAGGACGATTTCCCCTGCCGCTTATCCCTGCGCAGCCTGATCAGGATGGCGGCGACGATCCCGATCAGGACCAGCGTTACGACGACCGTTCCCGCGTTGTCCGCGATTGCCTGCATCATATGCTCACACCTTCCGGGTCAGCCGCGTGGCTTCCTTGTATTTTCTGAAGAACAGCATCCAGATCATCGCGCCTAGCACGGCCAGGGCCGCGATCAGGCCGACGACGTTCACATTGCCGGTAAACAGCCCGCCGAACTGATAGATCATCAGGGCGACCGCGTAGGCGAAGCCGCACTGGTAGGCGATGGCGAACCAGGTCCAGCCCGCGTTGTTCATTTCGCGCTTGATGGCGCCGATCGCGGCGAAGCAGGGCGCGCACAGCAGGTTGAACACCAGGAAGGCATAGGCGGCGACGCCGGTAAAGGACGCGGCAAGCCGGGCGTAGGTTTCGGTGCCGCCGTACAGGATGCCCATGGTGCCCACGATGTTCTCCTTGGCGATCAGGCCGGTGATGGAAGCCACCGTCGCCTGCCAGGTGCCAAAGCCCAGGGGCCGGAAGATCCAGGCGATGATCCCGCCGAACCTGGCCAGGATCGAAAGCTCGAGCTCTTCCTCCTCCAGCATGCGGAACGCGCCGTCCGCCACGCCGAAGCGGCTCAGGAACCACACCAGGATGGTGGAAAGCAGGATGATCGTGCCGGCCTTCTTGATGAAGCTCCAGCCGCGCTCCCACATGGAGCGGAGCACGTTGCCGACGGTCGGCCAGTGATAGGCGGGAAGCTCCATGACGAAGGGCGCGGGCTCGCCGGCAAACCGCCTGGTCTTTTTCAGGATGATGCCGCTGACGATGATCGCCGCCATGCCGATGAAATACGCGCTGGTGGCGACCCAGGCGGACTTGTGGAAGATCGCGCCGGCGATCATGGCGATGAAGGGCACCTTCGCGCTGCACGGGATGAAGGTGGTGGTCATGATGGTCATGCGCCGGTCGCGCTCGTTTTCAATGGTGCGCGAAGCCATGATGCCGGGCACGCCGCAGCCCACGCCGATCAGCATGGGGATGAAGGACTTGCCGAACAGGCCGAACTTGCGGAAGATGCGGTCGAGCACGAAGGCGATACGCGCCATGTAGCCGCAGGCTTCCAGGAAGGCCAGCAGCAGGAACAGCACCAGCATCTGGGGCACGAAGCCCAGCACCGCGCCCACGCCGGCGATGATGCCGTCCAGGATCAGGCCCTTGAGCCAGGGCGCGGCGTTGATTTTGTCAAGGCCGCTCTCCACCAGCGCCGGGATGCCGGGCACCCAGGTTCCGTAATCGGCCGGGTCGGGCGCGCCGACGTTCGATTTGTACCCGTCCTCGGTGCTCAGGTATTCGCTCACGGCGGCCTGCAGGTCCGCCTTGCCGGTATCCGGATGCTCTTCGGTTTCCAGCGTTTCCTCGTCCTGGGTGACGTAGGTCACGCCGGCGTCGTCGGGCGTGGCGGCCAGCAGGGCGTTCAGCGACGCTTCCGGGTTCTCCTCGTCGATCTCGACGCCATACTGCTCCGCGAAGGCCGCGATGATCTGATCGGTATCGCCGTAGCGCTCCGCCGCTTCCTCGTATTCGGCGGTGCCTTTGCCAAACAGGTGATAGCCGTCGCCGAACAGCCCGTCGTTGGCCCAGTCGGTCGCGGGCGCGCCGACGGCCACCATGGCGATCCAGTACACGGCAAACATGATCAGGGCGAAAATGGGCAGGCCCAGCCAGCGGTTGGTAACCACCTTGTCGATCTTGTCGGACGTGCTCAGGCTGCCCGCGTTATGCTTGCGGTAGCAGGATTTGATCACCTGGGCAATGTATACATACCGCTCGTTGGTGATGATGCTCTCGGCGTCGTCGTCCAGCTCCTTCTCGGCGGCGGCGATGTCGCTTTCGATATGCCGCATGGTGTCCGGGGCGATCTTCAGCTGCTCCAGCACCTTGTCGTCCCGCTCGAACACCTTGATGGCGTACCAGCGCTGCTGCTCCTCCGGCATATGATGGACCGCCGCTTCTTCGATGTGCGCCAGCGCGTGCTCCACCGGGCCGGAGAAGGTATGCTGCGGAACGGTCTTCGCGCTCCGCGCCGCCTGGACGGCCGCTTCCGCCGCTTCCATGACGCCCGTCCCCTTCAGTGCGGAAATCTCCACCACCTTGCAGCCCAGCTGCCGGGACAGGTCGGCGGCGTTCAGCCTGTCGCCGTTCTTTTTGACCACGTCCATCATGTTGATGGCGATCACCACCGGGATGCCCAGCTCCACCAGCTGCGTGGTGAGGTACAGGTTCCGCTCCAGGTTGGTGCCGTCGATGATGTTCAGAATGGCGTCCGGGCGCTCGCCCACCAGGTAATTCCGGGCGACGACCTCTTCCAGCGTATAGGGAGACAGGCTGTAAATGCCGGGCAGGTCGGTGACGGTGACGCCGTCATGCCGTTTGAGCCTGCCTTCCTTCTTTTCCACGGTCACGCCGGGCCAGTTGCCAACGAACTGGTTGGAGCCGGTCAGGGCGTTGAACAGCGTGGTTTTGCCGCTGTTGGGGTTGCCCGCCAGCGCAATGCGAATATTCATCGTGACTTTCCTCCCGTTATTTCCATCTAATTAGTTATTTCTAATACGGGCGCAAAAAATTATTCCACTTCGATGCTTTCGGCGTCCGCCTTGCGCAGGGATAATTCGTACCCGCGCACCGTGATCTCGATGGGGTCGCCCAGGGGAGCCACCTTGCGCACAAAAATCTCCACGCCCCTGGTGATGCCCATATCCATGATCCTGCGCTTGACCGCGCCTTCGCCGTGGATCCTGACCACCTTCGCCTTGCCGCCAACCGGCACTTCCCGCAGATTGTTCATGTCCCTGCCTCCTGTCAAATCATGATCTTGCGCGCCATCTCCTCGTCGATGGCCACGCGGGATTCCTTGACCTTCACGATCACGTTCCCGTTCAGGGAAGTGATGACGGTCGCCGTGCCGCCCACAACGAAACCCAGGTTTTCCAGATGCTTCTTCGCTTCCGGGCTTCCGCCGATCTTCCGGATCACGGATTCTTCGCCTGGGTTTGCGTAGCTTAATGGTATCATCCAGCCCCCTCCCAACGTTTGACTCAATAATCCCGAATCTGATGTTAGAATTACCTAACACAGCATATTATAATTAGCGCTGACTAACATGTCAAGCGCTTTTCGCAAATTTTCTGTTTTTTTCCGGGCTTTGAAGCGGAATTGATACGAATGTCCACAGCGGACGCGTCCGCTGTGGACATTCTCATTATTTGATCTGCGTGCAGATTGCGGCGTAGGATTCTTCCGAAAGGTCGTGCTCGATCTTGCAGGCGTCCTCCCGGGCGATCTCCTCGGGAACGCCGAGCTGGACCAGGTACTTCGTCAGCGATTTATGCCGGTCATAGATCCTTCTGGCGATGGCGTAGCCCTTGTCCGTCAGGGAAATCAGGCCGTCCTCGGCCATCGTGATATACTTGTTTTCCCGCAGCTTTTTCATTGCGACGCTGACGGACGGCTTGGTCACGTTCAGCCCGATGGCGATATCCGTGGAGCGGGCGTAACCTTTCTGCTCCAGCAGCATCAGGATCTGCTCCAGATAATCTTCCGCTGATTCATGAATCTGCATCGGAATCCTCCTTTTTGTGACGGCCGCGTCCGGTCGGTCTGGGTCCGCTGTCGGTTTTTTCGTTTTCCGGCGCTGTAATCCCGGATCGAACGAAAGCCTCCCTTCGGGAGAGTTAGCGGTACATAACCCATTATAACCGAGCGCGGCGATTTATGCAAGCGCTTCCTGCGCAAAAGAAAAGCGGGGCCGCCGCATTGTTTCCAAGCGGCAGCCCCGTATCGACCCGATGATCAGGCGGCGGGCTTTGCGACCACGCGCAGGGTAACGTCCACGGTGAGGTACTCGCCGTCGCCGATCTCGTTGATGTACTGCGCCTCCAGCGGGTTGTTCTCGGCGCGGTACAGCTTGACGGAAACGATATCCTCGGCCTCGTGCTTGAGGATCTCCCTCTGCAGGGAGCCGGCGTCGGCCACGACCACGCCGTCTACCTCCACGATGATATCGCCCACCTTGATGCCGGCGTCTTCAGCGGGAGAGCCCGCCTCCACCTCGCGCACCAGGCAGCCGCGGGGCAGCACGCCGTTGGCCACGGCGGTATTGCCGTCGCTCAGGGTGGTCATGGTGATGCCCAGGCGGGGCTTATCCGAGATATCGTCGGCGGTGCTGTTGCGGTCGTTTTCCTTCTTCTGCTTGTCCTGCTCGGCCTTTACGGCTTCCGCGTCATACTTTTCCAGGGCTTCGCGCACATACTCCTTGGCAACGTTGATGGGGATGCACATGCCGATGCTTTCAACGCTCGCGTTATTAGAGAACAGGCTGTTCGTGCCGCGGTATACCATGGAAGGAATGCCCATCAGCTGACCCAGCACGTTGAACATGCCGCCGCCGCTGTTGCCGCTGTTGATGGCGGCGTCGGTCTGGATCATGGTATTGGTGGTGGTGCCGCGGTGGCCGTACTTATCCACGGACTGGGATCTGATCTCGCGGTCCAGGGAGGAGATGACGCCCACGGTGGTGGTGCGGAAGAAGCTCTCGCTCATGGGGTTGCCGATGACGATGGCGGTTTCGCCCACCTGCAGGCTGTCGCTGTCGCCCATTTCAACGGCGGGCAGTTTCACGTCGGGAGCCAGCAGAACGGCCACGTCCTTATCCTGATCGTAGGCCACGACGGTGGCGGAATACTCGGTTTCGCCGTCAAACACGGTCACGCGGGTGGCGCCTTCCACCACATGGTAGTTGGTCAGGATATGGCCGTACTCGGTCACCACGGTGCCGCTGCCGAAGCCGGCCAGGCGCTCGACGCCCTGGTTGCCGCCGTAATTATCGCCAAAACCGAAGCCCCAGTAAAAATCATAGCTGCTGGAACGCGTGGTCGTGTAGTTGCGCACGAGCACCACGCTGTCGTACACCTTCGCCACGGCTTCAGTCACCGCGTTGGAGGTCTTTTCCGTATCGGTTTCGGTATTCAGGATCTTGTCGATTTCAGCCTTGGAAAGGCTGCCGGCGGCGCTGGCGCTGACGGCTACGCTGATCACCATGATCACGGTCAGCATCAGCGCGATCAGTCCGCAAATATTGCTCTTCTTCATAAAAATCATATCTCCTTTCAGGTGACATTTTTTTCACATGTATTCCGCGTCTCTTTCAACGCAGTTACAGGATAATACCGATTTTTTACACAAATATGAACGTTTCGTAAACTCCCCTGAAGTTTTTCAAGCGCCGCGGACGGGGCCGGGGATCCCCGGTTTTCGGATGCGCTACTGCATGGGAAAGCGGATCTCGTGCGCCCGGCCGTCGTCCCGCAGAGGCACATACGCGCCGGTCGCCTTTTCCCCGTCCACGGTGATGTAGCGCTGATCCCGGGCGGCGGTCAGCTGCCAGCGGCTGCCGCCGAAGCGGTAAAGCACGGTCACCTCGTCCCAGTCTTCGGGCGCCTTGGGGCTCAGGCGCACGGCGTTTTCCTTTTTGTCGAAGCCCAGGAAATCGCGCAGGATCACCTCGTAAAGCCAGGCGGCGCTGCCGGTGTACCAGGTCCAGCCGCCCCGGCCGTCCGCGTGGATATCGCCGGCGAGCACGTAGGGCTCCACCCGGTAGCGCCGGGCTTTTTCGGGCGTGTCGCTGTGGCTCCAGGGCAGGCATTCATACAGCAGCTGCCAGGCCCGGTCATACCGGCCCGTCATCAGCAGCGCCCGCATGAACCAGGGCAGCGCATGGGTGTACTGGCCGCCGTTTTCCCTGACGCCGGGATTGTACGCGCCGATATATCCGGCCCCCTCGCCGGGCGTAAAGGGCGGGGACAGCAGCAGGGTGATGCCCGCGTCCTCGCGGTGCAGCGCGTCCCAGGCCGCGTCCAGCGCCTTCGTCACCTGATCCCGCGGCATGCCCGCGAAGGCCGCGAAGCACTGGCTGATCAGGTCGATGCGCGGCACATCGCTGTCCGGCGCGCCGAGCGTGCGCCCGTCCCGGTACCAGGCGCGCAGGAACCAGCGGCCTGTCCAGGCGTTTTGCAGCGCGGTATGCAGGGCGATGCGGCGGCGGTCGAAATCGTCCTGAACGGCCTGCGGGCACAGCGGCGCGAAATCGCGCAGCACCATGATCAGGAAAAACCCGAGCCATACGCTTTCGCCGCCCACCCCGTTCATTCCGTCGTTCCAGTCGCCGCCCTCCATCAGCGGGATGCCGTGCTCCCCGAAGCGCAGGCTGTTGATCGCGCGCAGGCAGTGCTCCAGCAGCGGCGCGGCTTCCGTTCCCGGCCCGGCGTTTTCGTAGCGGTCGGTCTCGCCCTCGCCCAGCGGCGGGGAATCGAGGAAGGGCACGCTTTCTTCCAGTATCTGCCTGTCTCCGGTCACGTGCGCGTACCGCGCCGTCACCCAGGGCAGGAACAGCCGGTCGTCGCTGATCCTCGTGCGCACGCCGGCGCCGCCGGGATGCCACCAGTGCTGCACGTCGCCCGCCGCGTATTGCCGCGAAGCGCACAGCAGCAGGTGCCGCCGCACGCGCCCGGGCTCGGCGTACAGGAGCGCCAGCATGTCCTGCAGCTGATCGCGGAAGCCCCAGGCCCCGCCCGCCTGCCAGAAGCCCGCCCTTGCCATGAGCCGCGACGCGCGCACCTGATAGGGCAAAAAGCCGCCGAGCCAGCCGCTGAGCAGCGGATCGGGCAGGTAAAAGCGCAGGGCGTCCAGGCGCTGCCGCCACGCCGCGCGGGCGTCGCGCTCGCGTCCCGCCGAAAGCCCCGCCAGCAGGGCGGGAAGCGCCTCCTCGCTTTCGCACCAGCCCAGCCAGAAGCAAAGTGTGATCCCCTGGCCCGGGCGCAGCAGCATATCATACCGCAGGCTGCCCGCCGCGCCGAGCGCTTCGGCCCGGCCGTCCGCCAGGGCGAAAAACGCGAGGCCGTCCAGGTCCCCCCGGGCGGTGACGACGCCTTTCCCGGCATGGGCGTGCGTGCCGCGCCCGTCCTCGCCCAGCGCGAAATCGACGTCCGCCACCGCGGCCAGCCGCCGCGTCTCACCGCCGGTATTGCGCAGCGACAGCAGCCGGCCGCCGCAGGGCAGACCGGCGTCGGCGAACACCGTAAGCGCTGCCGTCAGCCCCGGCAGGGCGCGCCGGTACACCGCCGCCCCCATTTCGTAGACTGCCCGGCAGTCGCCCCCGTCCGCGGGGCGTCGGGTCAGCGACCAGCTTTTTCCGTTTTCCTCGATGAAATAGCGCTCCGAAGGCGCGGTGATCACGCTGTCCTGACATACCGCCGTCAGGCGGCGCAGGCGGCTGTTATCGACATAGGAATACAGGATTCCCTGCTCGCTGACCAGCGTGCCGAAGCGCTCGCCGCACAGGATATGGCACCACGGCGCGGGCGCGGTCCGGCATACGGCGTAGCCGAAATCCGGGGTGAACCCGCCGAAGCCGTTCCAGGCGATCAGCCGGGGCAGGGCGGGCAGCGCGCCGCCGGGAGCCGCCGCGACCGGCGGCTTTTTTCTTTCGCGCGGCTCCGGCTGCCCGGCCAGAGGCCGCCCGCAGTCCAGGTACAGGGCAGCGTGCGCCAGAATCGTATCCCGTCCCGCCGGGTCGGAGACGATGAACACGCGCGGCAGCGCAAGCCCCTCGCACCAGGCGCGCAGGGGCTGCGCGTAGCCCGCTTCCCCGGGCAGCAGGAAAACGAGCGCGGCGCGCGCGCCGTTTTCGCTCAGCCACGCGAAGCAGCGGGCGATCTGCCGCGCTGCGGCTGTATCGGCTTCCTCGCGCAGCTCCGCCGCGATCAGCGGCTCGTCTCCGCTGATCCCCAGCGCCCACAGGTCGCGCAGCCGGGCGGAAGCGCCGGCGTCCCACCGGAAGAGCAGGCGTCCCGCCGCGCGGCAGGCGAACGCGAGCAGCCGGGCGTCGACGCCCGCCACCTGACGGTTCACCCGGCTGCGGGCGGCGGCCAGCGTTTCGGCGTTCAGCGCGCCGGCCTCGTCGGGGATCCGCTCGCCGACGGCGAAGCACACCGTCCTTTCGCCGCCGGGCGTCAGCGTGACGGGCACCCGCAGCGCCGCGCAGGGCTCGCTGCCGCCGGTCAGACGCCAGGCCCCGGTCAGCCCGCGCGGGGCTTCCATACCGCCGTCCCGTCCGATGAACAGCGCGCGGTCGTCCAGCAGATCGCATTTTTCGCCGTAAGCCTGCACGCGCATTAGCCTGTCTTCCCCGCCCCGCCGCGGCCGGCGGCGCAGCAAACAGCCGCCTTCGCCCTCGGGCGCGACGGACAGGAACAGATTGGAAAAGGCGATATGCGCCCGGTCGTCCCGCTGGTTTTCCATCGCGGGCTCGATATAGAAGATCAGGTACAGCCTGCGCTCGCCGCGGCTCAAGCTGCGCAGCCGCGTCCTGTACACCGCCGCCCCGCTCAGGGGATCGACGCAGGCCGTGACCTCGGCGCGCACGTCGTTATCCGTCAGCGAGCAGCGCGCCGCGCCCTCCATCCAGACATACCCGCCGCCGGTCAGGCGCAGCGGCGCGGCGTTTTCGGCCACAAGATACAGCTGCGGGCCGCTCAGCGCTTCGGGATCGGGGTCGAAGCGGGTCAGCGAAACATCGCCCCGGAACAGCCGTCCGCTTCCCCGGGCGTTCAGCAGAAGCGACGTGCCCCCGCCGCTCATCAGCAGGGCGTCGTCTGCTTCGGGACGGATCCGGATCGCGCCCTCGGGCAGCCGGTCCCGGTGCGCGCGCAGGGGACGCGGCAGGCGCGCGGCGCGGCGCGGCGGCAGCTCGCACAGCAGCGGCAGATGCGCCTGCACGCGGGGCAGCTGCATCAAAAGCCCGGGCAGCGCGTCCTCGCGCAGGGCGTTGCACACGGCGCAGAGCAGCATGCCCTGGTGGTGCGCCATATGGCTGGCTACGATCCGCCTGCCGCTGCGTTCGTCGATGGCCTCGTAAAAGCCGAGCCGGCCGTAGGCCCCGGCCTTTTTCATGCGCGCCAGCGCTTTGAGGGCGGCATCGGGCGCGACGGGCAGGGCCAGGGCGGCGGCGTAGGGTGCGTACACCGCCCCGGCGCAGGCCGGATCGAGCGCAAGCTCGCGCACGCCGAAGGCCCGGTAGCGGTAGCCCAGATCGGCATGGAAATCGGCGCAGCCCGATTCGGATATGCCGAAAAAGCCTTCCCTGCCCGCCCGCCGCTGCGCCGAAACGCAGCCGCGCCGGGCCGCATCCAGCAGCGTTCCGGGCCAGGAGGACAGCAGCAGCGCGCCCATCATGTACTCGAACATCGTGCCGCTCCAGCTCAGCAGATACGGCTTGCGGCCGCCCGCCCAGGGGCGTCCCAGCCGCCACCAGTGGCCCTCGGGCACGCGTCCGCAGACGATGGCCGCGAAGGACAGAAGCTGGGCTTCGCTGGCCAGCAAATCGTAGTGTCCGGCGCTCGGCTTTCCGCTGTCGGCCTCGACGCTGACGTAAAACAGCCGCGCCTGCCGGTCGTAAAGCCTTTGCAGCTCCATCCGCTCCGCCAGAGCGTCGAGCCGCGCCGGCACGTCGCTTTTGATCTGCGCGCTGCGGGCGGCCTGGGCGGCGGCCAGCAGGCAGATCAGGTAATTGCCCGCGTCCACCGAGGACAGTACCCGGGGCGGCATGGGCGAAAGCGTATCCAGATCGTACCAGTTGAAGGGGATTCCGTGCGGCGCGGGCAGCCTTTCCAGCGTGTCCAGCGTACGCTCCAGCCGACGGAGCAGGCCGGGGCCGTCGATGAACCCCAGCTCCCGGGCGGCGCAGAGCGACAGCAGATAAAGCCCGATATTGGTGGGCGAAGTGCGCCGGTCGACGCCGCGGGGCGGGGACTCCTGCTCGTTGTCGGGCGGCAGGAAGCGCGTGCTTTCGTTCACGCGCTCCTCGAACCAGGCGAAGGTATCGCGGGCGGTATCGGAAAGGAAGCGCCTTTCGGTTCCGTCCAGCGGCTTCCTGCGCTTGATCGGCCCGTCCAGCCAGCGCGCGGCCAGCGGATACATGATCCAGCACGCGCCCAGCGCGAACCCGGGCCAGAAGGCCGAGCGCGCGGCGGCAAGCAGCTGCCCCGCCCCCCACAGCATGGGCGGAAGCAGCCCGGCGAGCAGATCGAAATCATTCCGGTCGCCCTGCGCCGCCGTCGTCCATTCCAGCAGCCTGCGATGGCTGACGCGCAGCCGCCACAGCGCGCGGAAGACGGCGTCCAGGGCATTCAGCGCTTCGGCGGGCAGCAAAAGCAGCCCGCACGCGGCGGGCGGGAGCAATGCCAGCAGGAAGGGGATCCAGGCGCGCAGGTACGTGCAGACCGCCAGCGCCGCCAGACGCATGAAGGGCGTAAGCGAGCGGCGCAGGTTATCCCAGATTTTGATTTTCGACAGCATGTCGAGCCGTTCGTCGGCCAGGAAGCCCGCGATCTGCCAGTCGCCGCGGATCCAGCGGTGCTCCCGGCGCAAAAAGCCGCGCACGCTGCGCGGATGCCCGTCGTAGCAGACGATGTCGGAGGCCAGGGCCGATCCGGCCAATTCGCCCTCCAGCAGGTCGTGGCTCAGGACGCGTCCCGCGGGCAGGCCGCCGGTGGCCGCCCGGAAGGCCGCGGGCTCGTATATGCCCTTGCCCATAAAGGAGCCGCGGCCGAAGGCGTCCTGGTACAGGTCGGCCGCCGCCGCGCCGTAGCCATCGGCCCCGCCGCGCCCGCCCAGCAGGCGCTGGGCCCGGGTGCGCACATGCAGGGGCAGCGTCAGCATGCGCGGCTGGATCACGGCGATCCTGCCCTTTTGCAGCGGGTGCGTGATCGCGCCGAGCAGGCGCTCAGGAGCCCCGGCGGGCAAAAAGGTGTCGCTGTCCAGCGTGATCACATGGGAATAACGGCGGGCGAAGGAGGCGGGAGCCGCCGATATGTACAGCAGGGGATCGCCGGTTTTGCCGTCCAGCAGCAGGTCGTTCAGCGCCGCCAGTGCGCCGCGCTTGCGCTCCCGGCCCGAAAACCGCCCCCAGCCGTCGTCGCTGCGGCCCCTTTGCAGATAGAAAAAGCGCGGCCCGTGGGCCTGGCGAAGCGCTTCCACCCCGGCCGCAGCCGCGCGGATGATCTCCTCGTCCCCGGGCAGCACGGGCGTTCCGGCCTCGGCGAAATCGGCCAGCAGCAGAAAGTCCGCCGGGGCGTCGGGATTGGCCAGATACAGCACGGCCAGCCGCCGGCACATGCGCAGTGCTTCCCGGCGTTCGGTCAGCACGGCGGGCACGGCGATCAGCGCGCGCGTTCCGGCAGGCAGGCGGTCGGCCCGCAGGCGGGGCAAAAGGCGTCGCGGCAGCAGGCGCGGGCAGGCGCGCGCAAGAAGGCCGTGCCAGAGCCCGACGCCGGAAAAGGCCAGCGGCGCCGCCCCGTACCAGGGCAGCAGAAGCAGCGCGCCGCCCAGCGACAGCGCCGCGCCCAAAAACAGCAGGGCCGCGTACAGGCCCACCTTCCCGCGGGGCGTCAGGCCGGGACGCCTGCCGAGCCTCAGCCGCAGCTCGCGGCTGTCGCAAAGCAGGTACTGCCCGGGATCGGCCATCGCGCCTTCCCTGCCCTCGCACAGCGAGAGCGCCGCGCGGCAGACGTCGCGCTCGGGCACGCGCAGCGCGCGGCTCAGGCGGCTGACGCCGGTTAAATACATGCCGCGGCTTTCGCGGTCCATCTGTCCCCAGACCGGAGCGCAGCCCAGCAGCCGGGCGGCGGGGCTGAGCTTTTCGGTCAGCCGCGCCGTATCGAGCCTGCGCAGGGACAAAAGCGCGCTGACCGTATCCCCGGTCTCCCGGGCCGTGGCCTCCAGCGCTTCCCGCGCCCTGCGGGCGAAATCGCGGGGATCGATGCCCGCGGCCCGCAGCCGGCCCTCCAGCCGCCGCGCGTCCTCGGCCTGTCCGGCTTCCTGCGCGAGCATGAAGGCGCGCCATACGGCGACGGGCGTCATCGGCGCGGCGTCGGGCCTGCCGCCCGCCTGCCACTGACGGTATTCGCTCAGAACGACGGGCAGAAGCGCCCGCAGCCGCCCGATCAGGCAGACCCGCAGCATGTCCGGCAGGGCGCGCAGCTCCTCCACGGTCAGCGGCTCGTCGCCCGCGGCGCGCGCCGCCGCGCGGCACAGGGCGTTTTCCCGGATCGGGCCGCACGCCCGGCGGCTCAGTTCCTCACATACCCCCCGGAGGCGGGCGTATCTTCTTCCCTTGGGTCCGGGCAGGCCGGCCAGGGCGTACAGCGCCCGGGCGTTGTCCCGCAGCCACTGGGCCGCCGGCGTCAGGTCCTCGCGGGGAACCGTGCAGAAAAGCCGTTCCGCCCGCCGCAGGGACGCGGCGGCGGTCAGGGCTGCGCATGAACGACTATGCATGAGTGCCTCCCGTCAGTTTTGCAGAATGCCTTTATAGTCTGCGCGAACGCCCGCTTTTTCATGCTGTTGACATAATTCGGCCCGAAGCGGCACAGTACCGGTTTTTTTTCTTGATATTATAGATGTTTTCGGATATAATAGCATAGTTAGAGAAGAAAGGAGGCCGGCCGTTTGGCTCAGAAAGCGCGCGCGCGGTATGCGCGCAGATGGAAGTACGCGCTGCTGCCCTGCCTCCTCATCTCCTTTATGTACTGTCTGTGGGGCTCGATGGAGGTATTCACGGGCAACGCGTCCAACTTCCGCTTCACCTATTTTGAAGCGCTGCTCCCGCTGCTTGCGCTGACGGCGGCCGTCACGCTGACCCTGACCTCGCTCGTTTCCCTGCTGCGAAAGCGCGTCTTCACCTTCGTCATCGCGCTGATCTTCGCCCTGGCGCTATGCAGCTACGTGCAGAACATGTTTCTGAACCTCGATCTGGGGCTTCTGGACGGCGAAAAGACCGACTGGTCGCAGTACCGCACGCACGGACTGATCAACCTGCTGGTGTGGCTCGGCCTGACCGCCGCGACCGTCACGGTGATGTTCCTGTTCAAAAAGCGCGCCCGCCGGGCCGTGCGCGCGGCAAGCGCCGTGCTGCTGGCCGTGCAGGTGTTCTCTTTCGGCATCGTCAGCGTCCAGCACCTGACCAGCGAAGCCCACACCGAGCGGGAGGCCACCTACGTGCTCACCGGCAACCAGCAGTACGACGTGTCCGCCGAAGGCAACGTGATCGTGTTCCTGCTGGACTATTACAGCAACGACTACATCGACGCCGCGCTCAAGCAGTATCCCGATATGCTCAGGCCGCTGCACGATTTCACCTATTACGACAACTGCGATCCCGTCTATATCGGCACCTTCCCTTCCGTGGTGCATATGCTGACGGGCAACGCGTTTGACAATACGATCACCATCGACGAATGGTTCCGTCAGTCCTGGGAGGGCGAGACCGCGCGCAGCTTCTACCGGCAGATCACCGAGCTTGGGTACAAGTTCAACTTCTTCGACTCCAACAACGATTACTTCGGCATCCGCTACGCCGAGCCCTATGTGGAAAATCTGCGCAGGCTGACCCACAGCGACTATACCGTGCGCTACGGCCGCCTCGCGCGCGTCATGACGCAGCTTGCCGCCTACCGTTACGCGCCGCACGCGCTCAAGCAGTACCTGAAGCCCGACACCTTCAGCTTTTACAGCGCGGTGCCGCTCAACGGCGGAGAGGTGGAAACCTGCCGCAACCAGAACTCCTTCTACAACAAGCTGCTCAGGGACGGCCTGCGCAAGGTGGAGGGCGACGGCAAGTATTTCGTGATCGAATTTCTCAAGGGCACCCATCCGCCCTATCATCTGGACGCCGACGGGATGCCGGACAGCAACGCCACGCTGGAAGAAACCGCCGCGGGCTATATGACCATCGTCGCGGCTTACCTCGATCAGTTGCAGCAGCTGGGCCTGTACGACGACGCCACCATCATCATCACCTCCGATCACGGCGACAAGGAAAACAGCATGCAGGTGATGTATTTCATCAAGGAAGCCGGCGTGCGCCGCGATCAGATGGCGGTCTCCTCCGCGCCCATCTCCCACAACGAGCTGCTCGGCACGCTGCTGTTCAATATGGGCGCTCAGACCGATCTGCCCACCATCTACGATTTCTCCGACGGGCAGCTGCGCGAGCGCACCGTGATGCGCAACTATATCGACACCAACTACCCCTACGTGCCCAAGTATCACAGCACCGCGACGGGCACGCATACCGTGATGTACGCCTACACCTATACCGGCGACCGACGGGAGCTTCGCAAGCAGTTCCGCCGCGGGCCCAGCGAGATCCTGCCGCTGACCGAATCCTTCAACTGACAAAAGAGGCAAAACATGAAAAGGTTTTTTTGCGCCGTACTGGCTCTGATGTTCCTGGCGTGCGCCGCCCTGGCCGATACAAGCCTGATCACCGGCGAGGTGGTGGAGATCCCGACGCCCGGGGACGTGCGCCTGCTGATCAGCGATCAGGCGTTCGAGGCCAGCTTCAACGACAGGCAGATGTTCGGCGCGCTGCAGCCCGACGGCACGCTGCTTATCGGCACCCAGGAAAAGGCCGTGCGCCTGGGCGGCCTGCCCGACGAAAGCCTTTTGCAGGGATTGTTTGACCGGCTCGATCAGCAGCCCACCTATCAGAACAGCATTTATTCCTCTTTGTTCACCCAGGCGCAGAAAATCGAGCTGCCCGCCGACGAAGTGCGCGATTACGCCCTGACGCTGATCAGCCTCTTTCCCTTGCTGGACCGCGACGGTTCCCTGCGCCAGGCGCTCGGCGACGCCGCCGGCAGCGAGCCCTGGGCTTCCGTGACCCGCTACCGGGCCGATCCCAGCCAGTACCCCAACACCTGGATGATAGACGTGAACGTGTTCTCCCCCGCGCTTCCCGCCCTGCGCGTGCAGTACCGGCAGGACGAGTTCGGCAGCAATTTTGAAATCGCCTGCACCCGGAACGCCGTGACCGACTGGGACGAAACCGTGCTGGCCATCGAGGACGATCTTTCCGGCGAAAGCGGCAAGGTCCTGCGCGGGTTTACCATGGTGGACGATACCGGGGACGAGACCTGGACGTATCTTGAAATCACAGGCTTCGGCTTCGGCTATCAGTGGCGCTTCGCGACCGATATTTACCGGGACGACGCCGATCCCCAGCGCTGGGAGGCCACGGCGGTCATGAACAACGACACCGACAACGTGCCCGTGATGACAACGAAGCTGAGCAGCGTCAGCGTTTCCCAGCAGCCCTCGCCCATCTTTGACGGCGCGGTGATCGTGGACGCCACGGACGGCCTGGACGACGCCGAGCGCGAGCTGCTCGGGCTCACCTGACATTGAAACGCTTTTTCCCCTGCCCGCATAGGATGGGCAGGGGGATTTTTTATGGGAAAATATAAGGTTTATGTGTACGCCATATGCAAAAACGAGGAAAAGTTCGCCGCCCGGTGGATGGGCAGCATGGCCGAGGCCGACGGCGTGTACGTGCTGGACACAGGCTCGGATGATAACAGCGCAGCCGCTCTGCGCGCGCTCGGCGCGCGCGTCGAAACCGCCGTCATAACGCCCTGGCGCTTCGATGCCGCCCGCAACCGCTCGCTCGAGATGGTGCCAGAGGACGCCGATATCTGCGTCTGCACCGACCTGGACGAGGTGATCACGCCGGGCTGGCGCGAAAGGCTGGAAGCGGCCTGGCAGCCGGGCGCGGGCCAGGCGCGGTACAAGTATGTGTGGGCTTTCCGGGAGGACGGAAGCGAGGACGTGGTATTCGACGGCGAAAAGATCCACGCGCGGTCGGGCTATCGCTGGGTCAATCCGGTGCACGAGGTGCTGCGCAGGGAGGGCCCGCCGCTGCCCGCGGTGTACGTGACGGGCATGCAGGTCAATCATTATCCCGACGCCTCGAAATCCCGCGCCCAGTACCTGCCGCTGCTCGAAGCGGCGGTGGCCGAGGACCCGGACAACGACCGCAACGTGCATTATCTGGGCCGGGAATATCTTTTCCGCGGGCAATACGAAAAATGCCTGGAAACGCTGGAAAGTCACCTGCGCATGCCTTCCGCCGCATGGCGGGACGAACGCTGCGCGTCCTGCCGGTATATGGCCCGCGCCTGGGCGGCGCTGGGCAGGCCCGACGAGCAGGAGCGCTGCCTGCTGCGCGCGGCGGCCGAAGCGCCGCACGTCCGCGAGCCCTGGCTGGACCTGGCGCGGTTTTATTACGGCCGCGCGGCCTGGGAGGGCGTGCTCTTCGCCTGCCGCAGAGCGCTTGACATCGCCTCGCAGCCGCATACCTATATCTGCGAATCGGCCTGCTACGGCCCGCTGCCCTGGGATCTTCTGTCCATCGCCTGCTGGCGTCTGGGGCTCGGGGAGCGGGCGCGGGAGGCCGTTACGCAGGCGCTGGCCCTGGCCCCGGACGATCAGCGCCTGCGCCGCAACCGGGAGCTGATGGAGAAATGACGCCGCGCCTCGCGCCCGGCGAAGAGGGGCATTTGTAACTTTTTTCCCCGACGTTTGATAAGCCCCGCCGCTTATGCTAAAATAAGAGGACAAACATGGATCGAAGGAGGCCGGGATGCGCGCGATATTCAGGCGGGAGCTGCAGGCCTGTTTCTATACGGCCAACGCTTATGTGTATATGCTGGTGTTCCTGGCGCTGGGCAGCGTCTTTTTCGCCGTGGGCAATCTGGCCTCCCGCAGCGGCGACGTGATGGGCTTTTTGTGGAACATGGGCTATCTGTGGATGCTGCTTACGCCCGTGCTCACCATGCACACCTACGCCGGGGAGCGCAGAAGCCGCACCGATCAGCTGCTTTTCTCGTCGCCGGTATCGCTGCCCGGCATCGTGCTGGGCAAATACCTGGCGGGCTGCGCCGTGCTTCTGCTCACGGCGGCGCTATCGCTGATCTACGTGCTGGCGGTCGCGCTGTGGGGCCGCGTATACGCGGGCGAAGCGCTGTGCGGCTACCTGGGCTTCCTGCTGCAGGGCTGCGCCTTCCTGGCCGTCGATATGTACGTTTCGGCCCGCTGCCGCACGCCGGTGACGGCGGCGGTGTGGGCCTTCGGCGTCAACCTGCTTCTGTGGCTGACCGACGTGGTCAGCAGCGCCGTAACCGACGGCCGGATCAGCCGCGCGCTGGACTTCATCAGCCTGTACAAGCGCGCCGCGCCCTTCCAGAACGGCCAGCTGAGCCCGGCCAACATCCTGTTTTTCCTGGCGGTCATCGCGCTCTGCCTGTTTTTGACGGTCCGCGCCCTGGACGCGCGGCGGTGGAGCGGCATTTCGCGCCGCGGCCTGCTGAACGCCGGGCTGTGCCTGCTGGCGGCGGCGGTCGCGGCGGCCGCCTGCGCCGTGGGCGATCTGTGGGAGACGCGCGCCGCCGGGCGGATCGACCTGAGCTTCAACCGCGCCACCACCCGCAGCGCCGACACCGACGCCGTGCTGAACGCGCTGACCCGCGACGTGCACGTGTACGCCGTGTCCGGCCAGGGCGGCGAGCTCAACGACCTGAGCGCCCTGCTGGACCGCTGCCAGGCGGCCTCGCCGCACTTTACCTGGAGCCGCGAAAGCCTGAGCGCCAATCCCGCCCTGCTGCGGCTGATCTCCGACGACGCCGGGGACGCCGCCGTGACCTCCGACTGCCTGATCGTGCGCTGCGATGAGACCGGGCGCACGCGCGTGCTGACCTGGGACGACTATATGCGCTTCAGCTATAACAGCGAAAGCGGCTCTTTTGAATGGACAGGGCTGACCTACGAGCAGGCCGTGATGTCGGCCGCGGTGTATGTTACCACCGACGACCTGCCCCGCGTGCAGATTCTTTCGGGCCACGGCGAGCTGACCGCCAAGGAAACGGCGGTGCTCGAGCGCGCGCTCGGCGGGGCCAATTACCAGACGCTCCGCGTCAGCCTGAAAACGGGCGGAACCCTCGATCCCGCCGCGCCGCTTTTGATCCTCTCCCCCACGCTGGATATCGACGCGGACGAAGCCGAAGCGCTGGCCGCCTTCGCGCGCGCGGGCGGGAACGCGCTGATCACCGTCGATTTCACCGATCCCGCCGACCTGCCCAATCTGTACGCCTTTTACCGGCTGTACGGCGTCGTTCCGCGGCCCGGGCTGGTGCTGGCCGACGCCGCCGACCGCAGCGGCTATTATACCAATATCGCCGAGATCACGCCCGAAATGCGCACCGTGGAAGGGCTGACCGACGCGCTGACGCAGTCCGGGCAGGACCTGGTCATCCTGGCCCCGGCCCGCGCGCTCGATACCGTCGGCGCGCAGAGCGCCGACCTGACCGTAACGCCGGTGCTGGTGACCCACGCGGAAGCCTACCTGCGGGCCGTGGAGCCCGATTCCGTGGACGTCGAGCGCCGCGAGGACGATCCGCGCGGGCCCTTCGACCTGGCCGTGCTGTGCGACCGCGCCTTTGAGGACGGCAGGCGCTCGCTGACCTTCTTTATCGGATCGAGCGGGCTGTTCCTGGATGAGAACATCGCGGCGCTGACGGCGGGCGACGAACTGCTGCTGCAGGTCATGAAGCGCCTGAGCGGCGGCGCCGCGCCGCTGGTGGATATCGCCCCGCGCCAGGCCATGCGCCCGGCGCTGAACGCGCCCTCGGGCTTCCTGCCCGCGCTGCTGCTGGTCGTTCCGCCCCTCGCCGTCGCCATCCTTGCCGTGGCCGTGCTGCTGCCGCGGCGCTACCTGTGAGCCCCGTGCGGCGGCGCGCGCCGCGTCCCGGCAGGCGCTGGCTGATCCCCTCGGCGCTTGCGCTGGCCCTGGTCCTGCTGGCCGGGGCCTGGTTTGCGCTGCGAAAGCCGACGGTCGCGCTGCCCGATCCCGTGGTGGCGCGGCCCACCGTGCTCAGCGAGCGCGCGCCTGAGGAGATCGCGCGCATTGCCGTCGAAAACCGCTACGACGCGCCCTACGCGCTGCTGCGCGACGGCGGGGACTGGGTCATGGAGGGCGATCCCGGCTTTTCGTTCAGGCAGTCCACGCTGGACGATATCGTGAACGACGCCGCGCTGATAGCCAGCGAGGACACCGTGGGCGATACGGCGGCGCATCCCGAGTGGCAGCTTTCCTCCTTCGGCCTGGAGGACCCCGCCGCCCGGGTGCAGGTGGAATTCACGGACGGCGCGTCGCTGGCTTTCCGCATCGGCGACAGCGTGCCGCAGGAGACCCCGGCCTATTATTTTTATGTCGAGGGCGACAGCCATATCTATACCGTCGGCACCGACGTATACGAAGCCTACACCTATACGCGCATCGGCCTGCACGACGTGCGCGATCCCGCGCTGAAGGGCGAACTGATCGACCGCATCGCCTTTTCGGGCAGCGATCCCTTCACGGCCGAAAAGCGGGAGGACGGCTGGTATCTGACGGCGCCCTTCGTCTATCCGCTTTCGGACGCCGCCGTAAACGGCCTGCTCAGCAAGCTGGAGGGCCTGCGCTTCGCCCAGTACGTGGCCCCGGAGGACGAGGCCGACCTTTCCGCCTGCGGCCTGCTGCCGCCGCGGCGCTCCGTAACGCTGGACATCGCCGAAAGCATCCTGACGGGCTATGACGCGGACGGCAAGCCGCTGGCCGAGACGCGGCTTCCCGCGTATCAGCTTTCCTTCGATCTGGGAAGCAGCGAAAGCGACGTGGTGTTTTACTGCCTGTACCGGGGCGACGTGGTCAAGGCCACGGTGTTCAGCAGCGGGTTTCTTTTGACCCAGCGCTATGCGCCGCTGCTGCTGACCGCGCCCTTCAACGCGCCCACCAACGATCTGACCGCGCTGTGCGTGAGCGCGGGCGGAATGACCTGCGATTACAGCGTTTCCCTGCGGGAACGCGTGCTGCCCAACAACGACTTCGAGACCGACGAAAACGGCAATACGGTTTACGACGTGGCCGTGACGCGGGACGGAAAAGCCGTGGACGGCGAGGCTTTTCTCAGCGCCTACCGCGCGCTGGTATCGCTGCGGACCGACGATCCGCTGCCCGCGGGCTGGCAGATCCCGGAGGGCGAGCCGCTCCTCTCGGTTTCCTTCCGGCGCTCAGCCGCCTCCCGCCGGGTGGAGGTGTATCCCCTGGACGCCCTGCACTGCGCGGTGACGGTGGACGGCGTGCCATATTTCCGCGTCGAAAAGGGCTGGGGCGAGGGCATCGCCTGGCCGTGACGCCGCGAAAGAAGCCCTTTGTTCTCATGAAAAAAACGGAGGAAGCGATCCGGATATGACAGAAATACGGTTTTATGATCAGGCCGACGACCGGCAGCTCAGGTTCGCCGTGATCGTAACGAAAACCGGCGGGCGCTGGGTCTTCTGCAAGCACAGGGAGCGCAGCACGCTGGAGGTCCCGGGAGGGCACAGAGAGCCCGGGGAAGATATCCTGACCACGGCGAAGCGCGAGCTGCGCGAGGAAACGGGGGCCGTCGATTTCGGCATCGAGCCGGTTTGCGTATACTCCGTTACCGCGCCGGGAAACTTCGACGGCCGGGAGACCTTCGGCATGCTGTTCTACGCCGACGTGAAGACGTTTGAAAAAGAGCTGCACAGCGAGATCGAGCGGATCGTAGTGCAGGACGGTCTGCCGACGGCGTGGACTTACCCGGAGATTCAGCCGCGCCTGATAGACGAAACGCTGAAACGGCGGGCCGTCGCGTACAGAAGGCTGACAGCGGATGATCTGGAAACCTTCATCGCCATGCGGATCGCCCAATTGCGCGAGGAAGGGGCGACGGAGGAACTGGATCTGACCCCGGCGCTCATGGATTATTACCGCAGGCACCTGGCGGATGAAACCTTCGTATCCTGGCTGGCCGTGAACGCGAACCGGATCGTCGGAACGAGCGGAATGTCCTTTGTGGAAAAGCCGCCGTATTTCGGCTGCCCGTCCGGACGCATCGGCCTGCTGTCAAGCATGTACACGGACCCGCTGTACCGGCGTCAGGGGATCGCGAAAAAGCTGCTCGGGCTGGTCGTGGAAGAAGCCCGGGCGCACGGATGCGGATCGGTGCAGATCACCGCTTCCGATATGGGCGTGCTGCTCTACCGGGATTTCGGCTTCGTAAAGAACGACAATTTCATGCAATTCAGGCTGTGAAGCCGGAAGCGCAGAACCGATGATGGAAAACCGCTTGCCAAAGCATGGAAAAACGAGTATAATAATCGGACAGATCATACTGCATCACGACGGAGTATAACCGATGAGCCAAGACTTTGACGGCAGTACATCGCCGCAGGCGCCCTACGGCTATTATGAACTATTTGAAAAACTGACGGCGCTGATGACCGACATGGACGGCTTCGACCTGCCCGGAATCATGGCGGTGCTGGCCGAATTGTGCAAGCTGCTGCGGATATCGAAGGGCGTGACGGCCTTTTATCAAAGCCCGGAAAAGGAAGAAAAAGGCGAGGGCGAGATCTTCGTGTGCTACGACAGCGGCGAAAAGCACCATCTGCTCTCCAGAAAGCGCGTTGTGACCCCGGCGTATATCATCGCCGTATGCGACGTTTATCAGGCCGAGGACGCGCCGCCGCTTACGCCCCAGGAGCGCTCGCGGGTGGAAACCATCCAGCGCATGATGCTCACCTGCCTGAACCGCGGCCGTCAGGAGCAGATCATCAACCGGCTCACCTATTACGACCCGGCCGGGTTTGAAAACGTGCAGTTCTGGCTGGCCGAGATCGTCAGGCGCGCGTCCCAGGGCAGGCTGGCGGGCATGGCGGCCATCCGCTTCAACCTCAAGCATTTTTCGCTGGTCAACGAGCAGGTGGGCCGCAAAAACGCCGACCGCGTGATGCGCGATTACTGCCGCATGCTGCGGGAATGCATCGGGCAGGACGGCCTGCTTGCGCGCCTGGGCGGCGATAACTTCGCGGCGCTATGCGCAGCGGACAGGCTGCCGCAGATCGAAACGCTGCTGAAAGGCGCGCCCGTCACGTATGATTACGAAAGCGGCCAGCGGGTGGAAATAGCCACCGTATCGGGCATTTGCGTATTGGATGGCAACGAGACGTACGGCGACGTGATGGACAAGATTTCCTCGGCGTACAGCCTCGCCAAGCGCAGCCACGCGAACGACATGGTGTATTACAGCGACGATATGCGCCAGGCGCGCGAGCGCGTCATCCATATCCGCCGCGAGTTTGACAGCGCGCTCAAATCGGGCGAGTTCCTGGTCTATTACCAGCCCAAGGTGGATATTCAGACCCGCGAGCTGATCGGCGCGGAGGCGCTGAGCCGCTGGCAGCACAACGGCCGGATCATTCCGCCCATCGAGTATATCCCCATCCTGGAGCGGGGCATGGATATCTGCCGCCTGGACTTTTACATGCTGAACCGCACCTGCCGGGATATCCGCCGCTGGCTGGACGAGGGCAAAAAGGCCGTGCGCGTATCGGTCAATCTGTCCCGGCGGCATATGATAGATCCCGATCTGTTTACGCATATCGTCAGCATTATCGACGCAAACAACGTGCCGCACGAGTATATCGAAATAGAGCTGACCGAGACCACCACCGACGTGGCCTTCCGCGACCTCAAGCGCATCGTGAGCCAGCTGCAGCAGGTGGGCATCCGCGCCTCGGTGGACGATTTCGGCGTGGGGTATTCCTCCCTGAACCTGATCAAGGAGATCCCCTGGGACGTGCTCAAGCTGGACAAGAGCATCCTGCCCAACGAGAGCGATAACGAGGAGCGCGGCAACAAAATGTTCGCGCACGTCGTCGCGATGGCGCACGAGATCGGGCTGAAATGCGTGGCCGAGGGCGTGGAAACCGAGGAGCAGCTCGAGATCATGCGGCATTACGGCTGCCGCCTTGCCCAGGGCTTCCTGTTTGACAAGCCGCTGCCCGTCCCGGAATTTGAAAAGCGCCTGGACGAGCATTCCTACGGCCACAGCGCGGAAAAATAACCCCGTATACAAAAACGGCTGTTCAGCATCGGACAGCCGTTTTTTCTATGCCTTTCTCGTCTGAGAGCCAATTCACAAAGGAAAAAAGCAGGAAGGAGAACGTCAGGACCTGCGCAGCCCGAAAACCCGCGCCAAAGGCCCCGGACCCAGGCGGGCCAAGGCGAAGAGCTCCCGAACATTCCCCTCCCCGCTCTTCATTCACGCTCCGTGAATTGATTCTGAAATCTTATACTATTCTCAGTATAAAAGATTATCAGATTTGGGATGGATTTTTCGCCCTGGCTAAGCTGAATGGAGGGAGGCGTAGCAGCGCTACATTGACCGG
>CACWLY010000014.1 GCA_902761825.1 uncultured Eubacteriales bacterium | reverse complement strand
CTTTATGCCCGGGAGCTTGCTTGTCCCCATAGGCCAAACAGGCGGAAGCAAGTCTGGTTTCCGCTCCGAGCTTCATCGCCGGGATGGGTGTCCAGAGGGCCCAAGCGGGCCCTTTGGCGCGGGTCTTAGGGCCGCGTAGGCCCTAACGTTTCCTTCCTTGCTCTTATTTCACCCTTTGCATCATAGCTCTTAGAAGAAGATCAGTATTGATTCAGATAACCCGCCTGCTGCGCGTTCAGCAGCGTATGCGTCAGATAGCAGGCGCGGTATTTTTTGCTGAGGTTTTCCCAGGCGGTGCGCGCGGCGGAGGTCGAGGCGAACACGCCGAACACCGCGCTGCCGCTGCCCGTCATCTGCGCGGCGCGCGCGCCGTGCTCCCGCAGGGCGGTGATCGCCTGGCGGATGGCGGGGCGCAGGGGAACGGACACCTCCTGCAGCGTATTGCCCATGACGCTTTGCAGCCCGGACAGATTGCCGGATTGCAGCGCGCCGATCACGCCGGGCGTATCGGGCCGGCTGAGGGAAGCGGCCTGTCCCAGGGCGGTAAACACCTGCTTCGTGCTCAGCCCGCGGCAGGGCTGCACGATCACCAGATGATACGCTCTGCCGATCTCCAGGGGCGTGACGCTTTCGCCGATCCCCTGCACGCGGCAAAGCCCGCCATGCAGGCAATACGGAATATCCGCGCCAAGCGCAAGGCCGATTTCGCACAGCGTATCGGGGGAATAGCGCAAGCCCCACAGCGCGTTCAGCGCTTTCAGGGTTGCGGCGGCGTCGCTGCTGCCTCCGCCCAGCCCCGCGCCGGAAGGGATGCGCTTATGCAGGCGGATATCGGCGCCGGCGTCGATCCCGGCCCGCCGCCGCAGCGCTTCCGCCGCCCGGAGCACGAGATTGTCGCCGTTGACCGGCACGCGCACCGCTCCGTCGGCGCGGAGCGAGAGCCCGTCGGCGGGCTCGATGGTCAGCGTATCGTGCAGCGAAACGCTCTGCATCACCATGTCCAGCAGATGGTAGCCATCCTCCCGCACGCCCACGGTATCCAGCGACCAGTTGATTTTGGCGTAAGCGCGAATGATCATGCTGTTTCCTCGGTATGCCCGTATTCCAGGGTGAATTCAAAGGCCGCGCCCTCCGTATCGGGCAGCAGGCGGATGCTCTGGCCGTGCTTTTCCATGATGCGCTTGCTGATGGCAAGGCCCAGGCCGGTGCCCATGCCCACGGTATGGCTTTTGTCGGCCTTATAGAAGCGGTCGAAAACATACGGCGCGTCCTCGGGCCTGACGCCCGGCCCGTTATCCCGCACGGTGACGCGGACGCAGGTTTTGTCCCGCGCGGTTTCCACGGTAACATGCCCGCCCTCGGGGGTATACTTGACGGCGTTCGAGATCAGGTTGATCAGCACCTGCTCGATCTGCTCGGCGTCGGCGTGCACATACAGCGGCTCGTCCCCGAAGGAAAGCGTGACCTCCATGTTCTTTTCGTCCAGCTGGCTCATGTTGGCGATGATCACGCGGCGGATGGCCTCATGGATATCGAAATCGCTGAAGGCCAGCTGGGTCTCGCTGTTTTCCATGCGCGAAAGGTTCAGCAGGCTGCCCACCAGCTTGCTCAGGCGGCGGGTCTCGTCCAGCACGATCTGCATATATTTTCCGTATTCCGCGCGCGGGATCGTGCCGTCCAGCATACCCTCCAGAAAGCCCTGCATGCTGGTCATGGGCGAGCGCAGCTCATGCGACACGTTGGCCACGAAATCGCGGCGGGTCTGCTCCAGGGCGGCCAGCTGCCCGGCCATGACGTTGAACGCCTTCGCAAGCTCTCGCGTCTCGCCGCTGCCGGTGACGGGAACGCGGGTCTCAAACTTGCCCACGGCGAACTCCCCGGCGGCCTGCGCCATGACGCGCAGGGGCTTGACCATCTGCCGGGTGATGAAGAATATGCTGATTCCGGTGAGGATCAATACCGCCAGCGCGGCGATCGCGACCTTGAAGGCGATGCTGCGGAAGCCCGCGTACACGGTCTGCGCGGCGGTCTGGATATACACCGCGCCCAGGGCGACGCCGTTGTCCATCCACGGCACGGCCACGGTGAACATGGGGCCGCTTGGGCCGTCCTGCTGCTGGATGATCTGCTCGCCCTTGAGCACCTCGGCCAGCGTGTCCATCACGTGCTGCCGGTCAAACTCCAGGCCGCTTTCGTTCATCAGGTCGGCGGTCATGTACACGGTGATCTGGCCCGTGCGGTCGACCACGACGCTGTAGGCGTTGAACTCCTTGTAGATGTTGTCGGCCTTCCAGTTGATATAGTTTTCGGTGGTGATGCCAAAGCCGAAGCCGCCCACCGAGCCCGTGCGCACATGACTTGCCAGATAGGCGATATCGTTGGCCTGCACCTTCAGATCGTTCAGGCGGGCATCGATATAGTTCGATCGCGTCGTCACGTAAAACAGCGCGCTCACGCCCGCCACGCAAACCAGGATGGCAGCCAGGGTGACCGCCATCAGCCGGGAAAACATGCTGCGAAACACGCTTATTTCACCTCAAACTTGTAGCCCACGCTCCACACGGTGCGGATCTGCCAGCCCAGGGCTTCGCAGCCCGGCAGCTTTTCGCGCAGGCGCTTGATATGCACGTCCACCGTGCGGCTGTCTCCGTAAAAATCGAAGCCCCACACCTGCTCCAGTAGCTGCTCCCTGGTGTACACGCGGTTCTGGTGCGAAGCCAGGAAGTACAGCACCTCCAGCTCCTTGGGCGGCATCTCCACCAGCTTGCCCTGATAGTATACCTCGTACTTTTCCAGGCTGATGGTCAGCCCGGGGAAGGACAGCAGATCCTGGCTTTCGCCCGCCGGGGAGGAACGGCGCATGACGGCCTTGATACGCGCCAACAGCTCCTTGCCCTCGAAGGGCTTGGTCACATAGTCGTCCGCTCCCAGTTCCAGGCCCAGCACCTTATCGAAGGTCTCGTCCTTGGCCGTCAGCATGATGATGGGTATCTGGCTGATCTTGCGCACCTCGCGGCACACCGCCAGCCCGTCCATGCCGGGCAGCATGATATCCAGCACCATCAGCGCGGGCGGGTTCTGCCGGAAGGCTTCCAGCGCCTCGTCGCCGCGGCCGTATATCACGGTATCGAAACCGTCCTTGGTCAGGTAGAGATTGATGAGCTGGGCGATGTTGGGATCGTCGTCCACGATCATGATAAGCGGCTTTTCGTTCATTGCGGCCTCCGTAGCTGTAAAATCGTCAGTTCAGGGTAACGATGGTCACGCCGGTCTCGCCCTCGCCGTACTGGCCCAGGCGGAAGGATTTGACGTGCGGATAATGCTTGAGATGCTGCTGGATGCCGGCCCGCAGCGTGCCGGTGCCCTTGCCGTGCACGATGGCGACCTCGTTCATGCCCGCCATCACGGCCTCGTCCAGGTAATGCTCCACCTCGATCAGCGCTTCGTCCAGCGTCATGCCGCGCACGTCGCATTCCATGCGCACCGTGCGGCTCGCCGCCTGCGAATGCACCATCACGCGGGTCTTGTCCTGCTTGGGCCTGGGCTGCTCCACCAGCCGCAGCTGGCTGATGTGCGCCTTCATCTTCATGATCCCGGCCTGCAGCTGCACTTCGCCTTTGGCGTCGGGCTTTGAAAGCACCGTGCCGCACGTGTTCAGGTGGATGATATCCACCAGATCGCCGGGCTTTAAATCCTTGGGCGGCGGGGCCAGCGTGGGATTCTGCGCGGCAAGCCCCTCGGCCAGGCCATCCAGGCTGCTCTGCATGCGCTGGCGCAGGGCGTTGACCTCGGCGTCGCGGCCCGCCGCGCCTTCCTTCTTCATCTTTTTCAGCTGGGCGATCACGTCCTCGGCCTCGCGGCGGGCGTTTTCCACGATGCGGCGGCCTTCCTCCTTGGCTTTGCGCTCGGTGGTCTGCCGCCTGAGCTCCATTTCCTTGTACAGCGCTTCGGCCTCGTTGCGCAGCTTCACGGTCTCGGCCCGGGCCTGCTCGGCGATCTCGCGCTCCTTTTCGGCCACCTGCCGCTGATACTCGGCCCCGGCAATCACGTCCTCGAAGCGCACGTCGTTGGCCGAAAGCAGGGTCTTGGCCTGCTTAATGATCTCCTCGGAAAGGCCCAGACGGCGGCTGATCTCAAACGCGTTGGATTTGCCCGGCACGCCGATGGACAGGCGGTAGGTGGGCTTGAGCGTGGCGACGTCGAACTCCACGCTGGCGTTTTCCACGCCGCGCGTGCTGAGCGCGTAGGCCTTGAGCTCGCTATAATGGGTGGTAGCCAGCGTGCGCACCTGCCGTTTCAGCAGCGTATCCAGGATGGTCTGGGCCAGGGCCGCGCCCTCGGTGGGATCGGTGCCCGCGCCGAGCTCGTCAAACAGCACCAGATCGCGGGCGGTCACGGCCTTCATGATCTCCACGATGTTGGTCATGTGGCTGGAGAAGGTGGAAAGGCTCTGCTCGATGCTCTGCTCGTCGCCGATATCGGCGTACACCTGGCCGAACACGCTGAGCGTGGTGCCCAGATTGGCGGGCACGTGCAATCCGCTCTGCGCCATCAGCGTGAGCAGGCCGACGGTCTTGAGCGTCACGGTCTTGCCGCCGGTGTTGGGGCCGGTGACGATCAGCGTGGTGAACTCCTCGCCCATCCACAGATCGCAGGGCACCACGGTTTCGCGCGGGATCAGCGGATGGCGCGCCCGCACGAGGCGGATGCAGCCCTGATCGTTCATGTGCGGCAGGATGCCGTTCATGTCGCGGCTGAGCTGTCCCTTGGCGAAAATGAAATCCAGGTCGGCCAGGATGCTGATGTTCAGGTCGATCATATCGCTCTGCGCGCCCACCTGGGCGCTGAGCTCGGCCAGAATGCGCTCGATCTCCTCGCGCTCCTTCGCCGTCCACTGCTTCAGATCGTTGCCCAATTCCACCACGGCCATAGGCTCGATAAACAGCGTTGCGCCGGTGCTGCTCTGGTCGTGCACCAGCCCGGGCACGAACTGGCGGAATTCCTGCTTGACCGGGATCACGTAGCGGCCGTTGCGCAGGGTGACCACGCTGTCCTGCAGATATTTGCTGAACCCGCTGCCGTGCACCATGCTGTTCAGCTTTTCGCGCACGCGCTCGTTGGCCTGCCGGATATGGCGGCGGATATCGGCCAGCGCGGGGCTTGCGTGGTCGCTGATCTCCTCTTCGCTGATGATGGCGTCGTTGATGGCCGTCTCCAGCTGCCGGAAGGTTTGCAGATGGCTTGCCAGGCCGGTGATGCGGGGCGTGTTCTCGCGCTCAGTCACAAGCGCCGAGCGCGCCGCCCGCGCGGCGGTCAGGCTGCGGGCGACATCCAGAAGCGCGCGGGGAGACAGGCTCGCGCCCTTTTCGGCCATGATCAGATTGGACCGCACGTCGCTGAATTCGACCAGCGGGCTCGCGCCGAGATAGGTCAGTATCACCTGCGCTTCCTCGGTCTCCTCCAGCGCTTCCTGCGCCTGGATCAGCGTCTCCTTGGGCGTCAAGGCCAGGCATTTTTCCTTGCCCAGGCCAGTCAGGGCGAAATCGGCCAGCCGGTCCCGGATCTTTCCGAATTCCAGCACGCGCAGCGCCCGTTCGTTCATCATGGTCGGATTCCTCCTGTCAAACAATCATTCCACGCCGGTGTCGAAGCGTTCAGGGCTTCCGGGAATGAAGCCCTCGCCGCCGTCCATCAGCGCGCGGTAGGCGCTCACGACGGACAGCGCGGCATCCAGCGTTTCGTCGGTAAAGTCCAGCAGCCAGGAAAGCCGCCGGTCGGCGCTATCGTTCAGCGACCGTATCCGGCAGGAAAGCAGCTGCACCAGGCAGCCCGCGTCCATGCGCACGGGCAGCAGCGGGAAAGCCTCTCCCCTGCGGTCGGTCAGCGCCTGTCCCAGGCAGCCCCGTCCCTTCGCGCACAGATCGCAGTTTCCGCGCTCGCCCGTCAGCCCCAGCGCCGTGCGGGCGGGACAGTGGTTCAGATACATCAGCCGCGCGCGGCCGTAAACCGGCAGGATCGGCGCGGCGTCGGGATCAGCGGCGAGCATTCCGGCGATTTCCCTTCCGCTCAGTTCCCTGGGCAATATCTGCTCCCGCCCGCCCAGGCTGCGCAGCATGCGGCCCGCGCGGTGGTTCCAGCAGGGAACGCCCTCGCCGAGCAGCATCGGCCTTCCGTCCAGCTGGCCCACGCTGCCCGCGCACAGCGCAAGGCCGCAGCCCTTGAGCCGGGCGGCTTCGGTGTCGGTGAGCTGCACCGGCAGAGCGAGAACCGTATCCTCCGGCAGGCCCTTCAGCGCCCGGGAAAGCGCGGGCTCGCGGATATCGGCCGGCGCGTAGATCAGCCGGTCCGCTCCGGCCCTGCGCAGCGCGGCGGCCCAGGCCGGATCGGTAAACTGCGCGTACAGCAGGGGGCGGCTGCGCGCGGGCGCGGGCGCGGGCAGCGGCGCATAGTCCGTCCCGAGCAGCGGCCAGGCGGCGGCGCGGGCGGCGTAAAGCGCGTCCAGCGCGCGGCGGCGCAGATCGTTGAGGGCCGCGGCGGGCAGATAAGCGTTTTCGCCCTCGACGGTCAGGTTCCTCAGCGCAAAGCAGGTATCCCCCGTCTTTTCCAGCGCGCGGCGCGCCCGCGCCTCGTCCAGCGCGGCGTTCTGCGCGGCCTGCGCGATCTCTCCGGTCACGGTAACTGCGCAGCGGCCGTCCCGGACCCCGAGCGTGGCGGGCTCGCCCACGCGCACGGTCAGTTCGGCATCGAAGGGAATGCGCGGCAGGGCGTCCCGACCTTCATAGCTGCGCCGCGCGGCGGACAATTGCGCCTCGTCGTCGATGCGGATTACGTCGTCCCCCGCCCTGGCCGGCTTACGGAGGCGCAGGGTCGCCCGCTGTCCGGCGGGCGTATCGACGCCGCTGTATACGATATCCTGGTCGGCGCTGCCGCGAAGCTGCAGGCCGTCGCCGCCGTGCAGCGTCCGGGTCAGGACGGCTTCGGCCAGATAAAAGTCGTTTTTGCGCCAGACCTTGGCGACGCGGCCGATGGCGATCCCCGCGGCGGATACGCGCGCGGGATTGATCACGGCGGCGTCCCGGGCGTCAAACGCATAGCCGGGATAAAAGCCCCGGCTGAACACCTGGCCCAGCGCCTCGCGCTCGGCGGCGTCGGCCGGGCGGAACCTGCCCGCCGCCAGATCGTCCAGCGCCCGGCGGTACTGCCGGGTGACAACGGCCACGTATTCGGGGCGCTTGAGCCGCCCCTCGATCTTGAACGAGGAAACGCCGGCTTCGGCCAGCTCCTCCAGATGGTCGCGCAGGCAGTTGTCCCGGGGGCTGAGCCAGGCGGCGGTCTGCCCCTGCCAGTCATAGGGCAGGCGGCAGGGCTGGGCGCAGCGCCCGCGGTTGCCGCTGCGGCCGCCGATCAGGCCGGAATAGCGGCACTGGCCGCTGACGCAGACGCACTGCGCGCCGTGGGCGAACACCTCGGTCTCTATGCCGGTGGCGGCCACGGCCCGGATCGCGTCCAGCGTGCATTCCCGGGCCAGCACGGCGCGGCGCACGCCCAGCCTTTGCAGCAGTCTCGCGCCCTCCGCGTTATGGATCGCCATCTGCGTGCTCGCGTGCACGCACAGGCCGGGAAATTCTTCGCGGATCATATCCAGCACGCCCAGATCCTGCACCAGCACGGCGTCGGCCCGCAGATCGCGCAGCATGCGCAGCGTTTCCCCGACGTCCTCCAGCTCCCTTTCCTTGACCAGGGTGTTGACGGTCACGTGCACGCGCCTGCCGTAAACGTGGCACAGGTCGATGATCTCCCGCAGCGCTTCGCGGTCAAACCCGGCGCTCGCGCGCGCGCCAAAGGCCGACGCCCCCAGATACAGGGCGTCGGCGCCGTTGCACAGCGCGGCCAGCGCGGCTTCGCGGCTTCCGGCGGGGCACAAAAGCTCGGGCAGACGATCAGTCATGGGCGGCTGCGTCCAGCTTGCGCCGCAGGTGGGCGTTGTCCTCCTGGGCGCGGATCAGTTCATCCACATAGGTCATGGCGGCCAGCACGGCGGCCGACTCGCGGTTGGCGACGCCGCCCGCCATCAGCTCGCGCATGCGGCGGTCCACCAGGGCGGCCATGCGCTGCACGTGCTCCGGGCTGTCGGTGCTGTTCAGACTGTATTCCCGGGCCGCGATCTGCACGGTAACGGTATTCACGTTCATACAGGCTCCTCAGAGTTTTTCAAAGGGATATTCGCGCCCCTGCGCGTCCACGCGGATGCTGGCGATTACCTGATCCTCCAGCGGGCGGTCGTTATGGTTGCGGCGCACGTTCTGGATGCGGGCGGCGTGCTCGTTGCCCTCGGTCACGCGGCCGAAGGCGGCGTAGCTGCCGTCCAGGTGCGGCGCGATGCCCGTCATGATGAAAAACTGGCTTCCGGCGCTGTTGGGGCGCATGCTGCGCGCCATGCTGAGCACGCCGACGGTGTGCTTGAGCGGGTTATTGAAGCCGTTGCGGGCGAACTCGCCCCGGATGGAATAGCCCGGGCCGCCCATGCCGGTGCCCTCGGGGTCGCCGCCCTGGATCATGAAGCCGGGAATCACGCGGTGAAAGATCAGCCCGTCATAAAAGCCGCTGTTTGCCAGCGCCGTAAAATTGCCCACCGATTCGGGGGCGTACTCCGGATATAATTCGCCCTTCATCACGCTGCCGTCGCGCATGGTGATGGTAAACGTGGGATGAAAGTATTCCTGCATCGTATATTCCTCCGATCAAAGCAGATTTTACCATAATAAATATAGCGCCGGCCGGCATTTTTGTCAATGCGCGGCGCAAACATGGTTATAAATAAAATCTATTGATAAAGCAAGAAAAGTGTTATAACGCTATCACCTCAAACCCCATTGACTTCCGCCATAGGCCGTGTTATCATGCATTCATTCTCAGGAAAGGACGCCGCCGGACGCGGCGATCGTGAAAGAAAATGATCCGATTGTTCCGAAACGGCGGAAGCCGCAGCCGAATGTGAAGCCGCCGGGCCGCGCTGACGCTGACTGACAAAAAAGACAAAAACATAAATGAATAAGGAGTTATGATTATGAAAAAGTTTGCCGCTTTGTTCCTGGCGCTGATCCTGTCCCTGACCGCCGTTTCCGCCCTGGCCGACACGCTGATCATCGGCATTCCCGACGACGGCACCAACCTGTCCCGCGGCATCAAGCTGCTGGAGACCGCCGGACTGATCGAGGTCGACCCCGCCGCGGGCTACACCCCCGAGATCAAGGACGTGACCAAGTATATTTACGACATCGAGATTTCGCCCGTTGCCGCCAACACCCTGACCTCCACGCTGGTGGATTACGCCGCGGCCACCATCAACGGCACCTACGCCATCCCCTTCGGCCTGATCCCCTCGGAGAACGGCCTGATCATCGAAAAGCAGAGCGAAGCGGGCGATAACCCCTACGTCAACATCATCGCCGCCCGCGCCGCCGACGCCGACAACGAGCTGTACAAGACCATCGTGGACGCCTATCAGACCCAGTACGTGGCGCAGTTCCTGCTGGTCAATTATAAGGAAGCTTTCTTCCCGGCCTTCGATTACGATCCCAACTTCACGGTGGAGGACGGCTGGACCGACAGCGTGATCGCCTATGAATCCGACAAGGCCGGCAAAACCGTGGTCAAGGTCGGCGTCTGCGGCGCCAACAACGACCAGTGGAAGGCCGTGCAGCAGGTGCTGGACGAGCAGGGCGCGAACATCTACATCGAGCTGGTGGAATTCGACGCCTACAACCTGCCCAACGAAGCCCTGAACAGCGGCGATATCGACCTGAACGCTTTCCAGCACAAGGCTTACATGAACAACGATTCCGCCAACAACGGCTACGACGTGGTCGCCATCGGCGATACGCTGATCGCCCCGCTGACGCTGTATTCCCAGAACTTCGATTCCGTGGACGCCATCAAGGAAGCGGCCGGCCTGCTCAACTGACGCCCCCGCCGCCGGACAGGCGAAAGCAAAAAAGAATTGCCGAAGGGCAGGCCCGCCTGTTCTTTCGGCAATTTCCCTGTTTTTCATTATTTTATCTGATGCCGGAGAAACACAATGATCGAGATCAAACACCTCAGCAAAACCTTCAGTCTCAAGGGCCGCACGGTGGACGCCGTGCGGGACGTGTCGCTGACCGTGCAGGACGGCGACATCTACGGCGTGATCGGCTATTCGGGCGCGGGCAAAAGCACGCTGGTTCGCTGCCTGAACCTGCTGGAAACGCCGGACAGCGGCACGCTGACCGTCAACGATTCCGGGCTGATCACCGTTGAAAACGGAAAGATCTATCACGGCGAAAACAAGCAGCCGATGAAGGAAAAGCAGCTGAACGCCATGCGGCGGCACATCGGCATGATCTTTCAGCATTTCAACCTGCTGGACCGCTCCACCGTGTTCGAGAACGTGGCGTATCCGCTTAAATACAGCGGCATGAGCCGGGCAGAGATCAGCGCGCGCGTGATGGAAATGCTGCAGCTGGTGGACCTGACCGAAAAGCGGGACGCCTATCCCAGCCAGCTGTCCGGCGGCCAGAAGCAGCGCGTTGCCATCGCCCGCGCCCTGGCCAGCCATCCCAAGGTGCTGCTCTCCGACGAGGCGACCAGCGCCCTGGATCCCGACGCCACCGAATCCATCCTCGCCCTGCTGCGCTCGCTCAACGAAAAGCTCGGGCTGACCATCATCATGATCACCCATGAAATGGCGGTCATCAAGTCCATTTGCCGCCACGTGGCGGTCATGGAGGACGGCCGCGTGGTGGAGGAGGGCAGCGTATACGATATCTTCGCCCATCCCAAGCAGAATATCACCAAGCACTTTGTCGCCAGCGCTTCGGCGCTCAACCGCGTGGACAAGCTGCTGCGCGACGATTCGCCGCTGGTGCGCGTGAACGAGGGCGAATTGCTGGTCAGGCTGCTGTTCTCCCGCGACAGCGTGGGCGACTCGGTGATCAGCCGGATCTCCCGGGATTTCGGCGTGTCCATCAGCATCGTGCTCGCCAGCGTGGAGGTACTGGAGGGCGCGCCGCTGGGCGGAATGGTGGCCGTGCTCAAGGGCGACGAAGAGAGCGTCAAATCCGCCCTGGACTGGCTGAACAAACATCATGTCGAAGTGGAGGTGCTGCGCCGTGGATGAGCTGCTGAAACAATGGATCCCCAACGTTATGGCCTATAAGAGCCGGTTCCTGACGAGCCTGAGCCAGACCGGGCAGATGACGCTGCGCAGCGGCCTGATCGCGTTTGTGATCGGGCTCGCGCTGGGCGTGATCCTGACCGTATGCAAAAAGGACGGCATCCGCCCGAACGCCGTCCTGTACCGGATCATCGATATGATCGTCAACCTCTTCCGCTCGATCCCCTTCATTATCCTATTGATCTTCCTGATCCCCTTCACCCGCCTGCTGGTGGGCACGGCCATCGGCGTCAAGGGCGCGCTCGTGCCGCTGGTGTTCGGCTGCGTGCCCTTCTACACCCGGCAGGTCGAAGCCGCGCTGGCCTCGGTGGACAGCGGCAAGGTGGAGGCCGCCCGCAGCATGGGCAGCGGCACGCTGGGCATTATTTTCCGCGTGTACCTGCACGAGGCCGTTCCCGATCTGGTGCGCGCCACCACCATTACCGCCATCAGCCTGATCGGCCTGACCACCATGGCCGGCGCTGTCGGCGCGGGCGGCATCGGCAGCTTCGCCATCAATTACGGCCAGAACCAGAACCATCAGGATATCGTCAACGTCTGCGTGATCATCCTGCTGGTGTTCGTATCGCTTTTGCAGTTCCTGGGCAACCTGCTGTCCCGCCGCACGACCAACCGCGGCCTTTTCCGCAGGGGGAATGAAAAATGAGAAAGACCGTATGCGATTATGTGGACCGGCAGGACGCCGTATACCGGCAGATCGCCCTGGATATCCACGCGCATCCCGAGGTAAGCAATTATGAGTTCTACGCCTGCGAGCGCCTGAGCCGGCAGCTGGAAGCCGAAGGCTTTTCGGTCACGGTGGACGTGGCCGGGCACCGCACGGGGTTTATCGGCACGTACAAGGCCGCAAAACCCGGCCCGGTGCTGGTGTTCCTGGCCGAGTACGACGCGCTGGCGGGCCTGGGCCACGGCTGCGGGCATAACCTGTTCGGCGCGACCAGCCTGCTGGCCGCCGCGGCCCTCAGGCAGGTGATCGACGAGGCCGGCGGCGAGGTGCGCGTTTACGGCACACCCGGCGAGGAAGGCGGCGAGAACGGCAGCGCGAAGGGCAGCTTCGTGCGCGAAGGCTTCCTGAAGGACGTGGACGCCGCGCTGTGCGTGCATCCGGGCGATAAAAACGTGGCGACCACCACGACGCTGGCCTGCGCGCCGGTGGATATCGAGTTCTGGGGCAAGCCCTCCCACGCGGCGGCCGCGCCCGAAAAGGGAATCAACGCGCTGGACGCGCTGATCCTGACCTATAACGGCATCAACGCGCTCAGGCAGCACGTAACCGACGACGTGCGCATTCACGGCATCATCACCCACGGCGGCGATGCGCCGAACATCGTGCCGGAGTACGCGGCGGCCAAGTTCTTTTTCCGCGCCGCCTCCGCGCCGACGCTCGATAACGTCTACCGGCGCATCGAAAAGATCGTGGAGGGCGCGGCGGAAATGACCGGCGCGAAAGGCCGCATGCAGCCCTATCAGAACCGCGTGGAAAACACCATCCTCACGCCCTCCTTCGACGCCGTGTACGGGCGCGAGCTCGCCTTGCTCGGCCATACCATGAAAACGCCCGAGGCCAAGGACAGCATCGGCTCCAGCGACGTGGGCAATATTTCCCAGGTGGTGCCCACCATCCAGCCCACCATCTGTATCACCGACGCGCCCACCCCGTGGCATACCGAGGAATCGAAGGCCGCCTCCCGCTCGGAAAAAGGCCTGGCCTCCATCAGCCTCGGCGCGAAGGCGCTGGCCCTGACCGCCCTCGACCTGATCCAGGACCCCGGCCTGCTGGCCGCCATCAAGGCTGAGCACGCCGCCGCAGTCGCGGCGCAATCGGCATAACGAAACCCCCTCGCTGATCAGCGAGGGGGTTTCGTTATGCTCAGTAGCGGCGCTTCCGTGCGGCTTCCGCCTTCTTCTTGCGCTTCACGCTGGGCTTTTCATAATGCTCACGCTTACGAACCTCGGCCATAACGCCGGCACGCGCGCACTGGCGCTTAAAACGCTTCAGAGCGCTTTCCAAAGATTCGTTTTCCTTGACACGTACTTCAGACACTTGTTTTCCCTCCCTTCGCCTATCTCGCCTTGGCACACGCCGTAAAAACGGCGGATGGCGACCGTGTGTGTATTATACAGCTTTCATCGCGCTTCGTCAACTGGTTATTTCATGTTTTTACAGTTCTGTCACATATACGTTTCAGGCCAGGTTGACGCTCAGCTTTGCGCCGCCCAGCACGTGGAAATGCAAATGCTGCACGCTCTGGTCGGCGTCCGGGCCGCAGTTGCTGACCACGCGGTAGCCCGATTCAGCGACGCCTTCCAGCGCCGCCACCTTTTCGCAGGCGCTCAGAACGGCCAGCCGTTCGGCCTCGCTCAGCAGGGCGATTTCGTTCATATTGCGCACATGCCGCTTGGGAATAATGACCACGTGGGTGGGGGCCATGGGATTGATATCCCGGAAGGCCAGAACGTATTCATCCTCGTATACCTTCGCGCTCGGAATCTCGCCCCTGGCGATTTTGCAGAAAATGCAGTCGTCCATATCTGTCATCCTTTCATATTAAAATAGTCTTGCCGTAAAGGTATCCCGGTCGAAGCCCGTCATCAGCACGCGCCGGGTTTCCCCGGGGCGCGCGCCCGGGCAGAGGCAGCGCATGTACTCCATGGTATAGCCGGCGGCGACGCCGTCCTCGCAGGTTTCAAACAGCACGCTGCGCTCCGTGCCCACCTGGCTTTCGCCGTACGCGCGGGCCGTCTGCCGCCCCAGGGCGATCAGCTCTCTGGCGCGCTCCTCGCGGATATGCCGCGGCACCGCGCCGGGCATGGCCGCCGCCGGCGTGCCCTCGCGCTCGCTGTAAGGGAACACGTGCATGCGGCTGAAAGCGATTTCCCGGCAGAAAGCCAGCGACTGCCGGTGTTCCTCCTCGGTTTCGCCGGGGAAACCGCTCATGACGTCGGTAGTCAGGGCGCAGTCCGGGAACACGGCGCGCAGGGCGGCGGCGCTCTCGCGGAAGGCCGCGGTGTCGTACCGGCGGCGCATGCGCTTCAGCACGCTGTCGCAGCCGCTTTGCAGCGCAAGGTGAAACTGCGGGCAGACCTTGGGCAATTGCCCCAGGGCTTCGGCGAACGCCCGCGTGGCGATCACCGGCTCGAGGCTGCCCAGGCGGATGCGCTCGACCCCGGGCAGGGCGTGCACTGCGCGGACCACGTCCAGCAGCGAAACGCCGTTTCCCAGATCCCGGCCATAGCTGGTCAGGTGAATGCCGGTCAGCACGATCTCGCGGTATCCGGCCTCGCTCAGCCGCCCGGCCTCGGCCCGCACGTCGTCCGGCTCGCGGCTGCGGATGCCGCCGCGCACATAGGGAATGATGCAATAGGTGCAGAAGCGGTCGCAGCCCTCCTGGATCTTGAGCGTCGCCCGCGTGCGGCCCTCGTGGCGGGTGATCAGCAGCGGCTCGAAGGCCGCGCGGCGCACGTCGGTAACGGCGCAGATCCGCCTGTTTTCGGATATAGCCGTCTCCAGCAGCTCCACCACCTCGCCGCGCCGCGCCGTGCCCAGCACCAGCCGCGCGCCGGTTTCATCCAGCAGCTTTTCGCCGTCCCGCTGCGCCAGGCAGCCGCAGACCACGATCTCCGCGTTCGGGTTCAGCCGCTGCGCGCGGCGCACGGCCTGCAGGCTCTTTTTATCGCCGGTGCCCGTGACCGTGCAGGTGTTGATCACGTACACGTCGCAGACGTCGTCAAAATCGCCGGCCTCGTATCCGGCGCGCTCGAACAGCTCCAGCATGGCCTGGCTGTCGTACTGGTTGACCTTGCAGCCTAAAGTGTGAAATGCTACCTTCATATTACTCCAGATTTCCCGAGAACGCCATCGCGCCGATGATCGCGGCCAGGCCGGCGGTTTCGGTGCGGAAGATGCGCGGGCCCAGGGTGACCGCTTTCGCGCCGGCGGCCAGCAGCGGGGCCACGTCCTCCGGGCTCATGCCGCCTTCGGGGCCGATAACGATCGCCAGATCGGTGATTTCGGGCGTGATCAGCTGCCGCAGGCTGCCGTCCCGCGCGTCCTCCCAGGGCACGAGCGAAAGCTGATGCGCGGCCAGCAGGCCGGGCAGGGCTTTCATGGAAACGGGCGGCGCGACCTCGGGCGCGACCGGGCGGAAGGCCTGCTTGGCGGCCTCGCGGGCGATGCGGCTCCAGCGGGCCAGCTTTTTATCGTCCGCGCCGTCCAGCCTCGCCACGCAGCGGGGCATATTGACCGGCACGACGCGATGCGCGCCGGCCTCCGTGCATTTCTGCACGATATAGTCCATTTTGTCGCCCTTGGGCACGCCCTGGTACAGGGTGATCCGCAGTCCCGCCTCCGGGCTCTTGACGGGCCCGAGCACGCGCGCGGTCACGCCGTCCGATACGTCGGATATTTCCGCCAGGTACGCTTCGCCGCCGCTGAACAGGTGGATCCTCGCCCCCGTCTCCAGCCGCAGCACCCGCAGGGCGTGGGCGGCGTCCCCCGCCTCCAGCCGGGCGGAACCGTTTACGATGCCGTTTTCATCGGCGAAAAACCGGTGCATGGCTCACTCCGCCCGGGCGGCCAGCGCCACCCAGTCGCCCTTCTGCAGGCGGTCGAAAAGCCGATAGCCGTTCTTTTCCAGCACGGCCTTTACGTCGTCCTCGCGCTCCTTGAGGATGCCGCTGCACACGAACTGCGCGCCGGGGACCAGGTGCTTTTTCATCGGCCCAGCCAGCAGCGCGATCACGTCGGCCAGGATATTGGCTACGGCAAAATCGCACCGCACGTCGCCGAGGCCGGCCACCAGATCGCCCTCCCGGATGTCGATCACAGCGGAAAGGCCGTTCTTTTCCACGTTCTCGCGGGCCATGCGCACAGCCATGGGATCGATATCCACGCCGAGCACGTCCGTCGCGCCCAGCCGCGCGGCGGCGATGGCCAGAATGCCGCTGCCCGTGCCGACGTCCAGCACCTTTCCCCCGCGATAGTGCTTTTCGATCAGCTCCACGCACATCGCCGTCGTTTCGTGCGTGCCGGTGCCGAAGGCCATGCCGGGATCGAGCTCGATGATCAGATCGCCGGGCTGCTTCTCCCAGTTCTCCCAGCTGGGCTTGATCACCAGCCGCTTTCCGGCGCGGAAGGGCTTATAATACTGCTTCCAGCATTCGGACCAGTCCTGCTCCTTGACGCCCTGACGGCTGACCGTCAGCGCGCCCAGGTCGAAGCCCGCCATATCGGGCAGGACTTTGAGGATATTTTCCAGCCCGCGCAGCGCTTCCACGTTTTCAAACCAGGCTTTCACCTGCACGTCCTCGGGCATTTCCTCGATCATTTTGGGATCGATCAGCTCCCAGTAGCCGTTGGGCTTGTCGGGATCGGGCACGTCGGAGCGGTCGATGATCTGCGTGCCCACCGCGCCCTGGCGCAGCAGCGCTTCGGATACGATATCCGCGCCCGCCGTGTTGGTAGAGATCGTAATTTCAATCCAGTCCATAGCGTTTTATCCTTTATCACTTCATGATCTTGCTGTAAACCTTCTTTTCGTTGTACATCAGGAACAGCAGCCCGCCCAGCACGCACACGGCGGCCGCGCAGATGGCGACGATGCGGTAGCCCAGGCCGATATCCTGGCGGATGGTGCCCAGGCTGGTCACCAGCAGCATGGCGACGGCCTGGCCCATCTTCATGGAGAAGGTGCGGGCCGCGTAGAACATGCCGCTGCGGTTTTCCCTGGTTTCGATCTCGTCGCACTCGGCGATATCGGCCACCACGGCCTGCGGCAGGATGCCGAAGATCGCCATGGCCGGCGCGGCAAGCACGCACAGGATATAGCCCTGGATCGCCGTCGGGATGGGCAGGGACGGGCCGAGGCAGGCGGTATAGGCGAAGGCCACGGTGAAAATGCAGAAGGCGATCAGGATCAGCTTCTTTTTGCCGAACCGGGGCGTCAGCTTGCCGACCAGCGGGTAGAACAGCACGGACAGCGCCGTCATGCCCACAAAGTAGACCGTGCTCATGCCCTCGTCCAGCTTGAGCAGCGAGGTGACGAAATAGATCATGGCGGTCTGGAACATGGTGATGCCCAGGAAATACACGATATCGGAGGCCACGAAAATGCGGAAATCCTTGTTGCGGAAGGTAGCCGCCAGCGACTTGAGCGCCGTCGATTCGCTGGGCTTGGCGGTGACGTATTCTTTCTCTTTGATGGTGAACACCGGCACAAACATGCAGGCCAGGCCGATCAGGCTCATCGTGGTGAAGGTGACGCGCACGGCCAGCACGCGGTTGCCCAGCACGCCCTCCAGCATGCCCCAGATCATCGGCGCGGTATAAGCCAGCGCCATGCCCGCGATAAAGGTGAAGGAGATCGCGGTGGAAATGGCCATGCGCGTTTTCTGATCGGTGCCCAGCTCGGGGATCAGCGCGTTATACGGCGTGCAGTACATGGTCATGAACAGGTAGAACAGCGTGAGCATCACGAACAGGAAAACGGCGTTGATCCAGCTTTCCCCGTTGACGGGCGACCAGAAGGTGAGCACCGTAGCCAGCGCGAAAGGCGCGGCGGCGGCGCGCATGAAGGGGATGCGGCGGCCGTCCCTGCTCTTGCAGCGGTCGGAGCGCGAGGCGATCCACGGATCGGTGACGGCGTCAAAGATGCGGCCGAACCAGGTGATCGCGCCCAGGATGGTGAGGATGCCGAAGATCACCAGGCCCTGCGGGATAAAAATGGTCTGGCCCGCCTGCTGCGCGGTCGGATCGGGCTGATAATAATTGACCAGGAAATTGGAGATCAGCGCGCTCTGGATGGACCAGCCGAGCTGGCCGACGGCAAAGCACCACACCTTGCCCTTGGACAGCTTTTTCACATTGCTCATGGAAGAATACCTCTCTTCGTTATATATTGTATCACCCCAGGTGACGGTTCATCGTATGGCAAGGGCCTCCAGCAGCCCCCGGCAGCCGCGCTCGATCGCGTCCAGCGCCCCGGCGAAATCCCGGGTATACCAGGGATCGGGAATGTCAGCTCCGGGCTGCCCGGCCCAGTCCAGCAGGCGGCTGAGCTTGTTTTCCGGGTCCCCGCCGTAAATATACCGCATATCCGCCATGTTTTCGCCGTCCATGCCGATGATGCGGTCATATATGCCGTAATCGGCCCGCACGGTCTGCCGCGCCGCGCGCCGCGGGCAATCGTACCCCCGCGCCTGCAGCGCGCGCCTCATGGGCGGATAAATATCGTTGCCGATCTCCTCCCGCGTGGCCGCCGCCGAATCGGCATGGATCGCGCGCTCCAGCCCCGCTTCCCGCGCCAGCTGGTTCAGCACCGCCTCCGCCGCCGCCGAGCGGCAGATATTGCCGTGGCAGATCATCAAGACTTTCATCATCTTTTTGTATAACACCCCGGAGCGTCCAGAAGCGGCATTGGCAGCGCCGATCTGATCTCCGGCCCTCTCCCGTCCGCGGCAAGACGCGTTTTCCGTCCCTTTGCTTTCAGAGAGACTCTTCTCCTTTCCGCAGTGAAAAGAGCCCTGATAAAACAATCCCATTGTATCATATCAGCGCGTTCTTTGCATCATTTTTTTATAAGGTCGGGCATGATTTCAGTCCATCCTGTCGAACGGCATTCTTTGAATTACTCTTTCCCCTTATACCCATACTTTTCCGCGTTCCCCAGCAGATACAGGAACGCAAACGCCGGGATGCGGATCAGCCGGCGGCCGTCCGGGGTATCGTGGGTACCGTAATCGTCGGCGCGCTTGGTGACGATGATAGCGGCGCTGGCTTCCTTGCTCAGCGCAATGATCGCGTCATCGCTGGGAATGGGCGCCTGCTCGCGGTATTTGACCTCGATCAGGATCTTTTTGATGTTTGGATAATCCACCACGATATCCACTTCTTTATCCTTGGGGCCGCCGCGGGAATAGCCCACCCGCGTAGCCTGCGGATAGCAGAACGCGGCCATGTGCTTATAAACCGCCGTTTCCACCACCTTGCCCAGCTCCGTGGGATTGGTCATCATCTCGTCATCCATCAGCACGGCATTGCGGATGGCGGCGTCGGCAATATAGATCTTGGGCTGAGCCTTCAGCGCCTTGCGGCCCGCCATGTCCACCGGCCAGCTCTGATAAATCAGGTTGGCGCTTTCCAGATAGCGGATGTAATTCTCCACCGTCGCGCGGCTTACGCCGTCCAGCTCCTTGGCGATGGCCGTGAAGGAAACGATGCTGGAGGATACATTGCACAGATACAGGAAGATGCGCTCCAGCTCGGTGGCGCTGCGCAGACTGTACAGGGAGGGAAGGTCGCGCTTGAGCACCTTGTCCACCACGTCCTCGCGCATGATCTGCTGAGCCATCAGATCGTTTTCAGCCAAGGCCAGCTCCGGGAAGCCGCCCACCCGCAGATAGCGGGAAAAGTGATTCTGCACGGCGGACAGCTTCATCATGATCTGCGTCCGTTGGCGCTGGGACATGTTCAAAAAAGCCGTGGGGCGGATTTCCGGGCCGAGATCAGGAACGTCCGCGCCGATCAACGAACAGTATTCAAAGAAGGACACCGTGGGCACCTGGATCACGCTCCACCGGCCCGCGCCGCTCTCGGTGTTCCCCTTGACAAGCGCCGGGCTGGCCGAACCCGTGGCGACGCACCGCGTTTCGGGCTGCATGTCGTATATGGTTTTCATCCATTTATCCCAGCCGCTGGCGTATTGAATCTCATCAAAGAAATAATAGGCGTCCTGGGTGGGCCAAACGTTTTCATGGTAGCAATCCAGGATGTCGCTCAGGTTGCTCAGCTTCAGCATGGGATGATCCAGCGAAATAAAAACGATCTGCTCCGGCGCGACGCCGCGCTGCAGCAGCGTATCGATCAGCTGATACTCGATGGTGGTTTTGCCCACGCGCCGCGCGCCCGTCAGCACCACCGTCCTGCGGATATCCCGCTGATCCAGCCGCTTCATCGCCTCATAATACGCAAACCGGCGATATTTTTTGAGCAGCGCGGGCATAACATTTCCCGTCGTCCACCAGGGATTGAAAGCCCGCAGCACCTTCAAAATCTGTTCGGGCGTCGTGATGGCCACAGCGAACACCTCCGATTTTCATTATAGCATAAGTTAATGTAAAGTCAATATTTCATGCAATTATAGTTATATGTAAATCCTTACGATTTGTTTCAAAAACGTGAGTATTATATCCGGTGCAAATATTATATTTCCCTTTTCTATCGATATATGATATGCTTTTTTGTAATTCAAAGGATCGGAGGCACAGCAATGGGACTGATGAATATGGCCAGCAGCGCGTCCTTATGGCGTGGATATGCATATTTCCAGAGCAAAAAGGTACTGGCAATTGAGCAAATCAATGAATCGCAGTTTCACGGCAGCGTTGCCGGCAATCAGAATCATCCCTATGATGTGTTGATCGATATTGAGCATCCCCGCAAATCCCATTGCAATTGTCCTCTCGCTGATGGCCGCAGGATCATTTGCAAGCATATGATCGCGTTGTATTTTACCGCGTTTCCGCAGGAAGCAGCGGATTATTATAAAAAAGTAATTGCTTACGAAGAAGAGCAGGAACGGCTTGCGGAGGAAACGGAGGCTCGGTTGGTTCAGTGCATCAAAAAGATGCGCAAAGCGGAATTGCAAAATGCGCTGATTCAATTGTTGGAGGATAGGCCGGATTGGCAATACGATGATTTTGTTGATACCTATGTAGATTGGGAAGACGATGATGAATGATAGCTTTCCGCTGAAAACCGCCCCGCGCGCTTTCTCATGCGCGGGGCGGTTTCATCATCATATCAGGGCTTTTCATCCGTTCGTTTTCTGCCGAACGGCGTCAAACGCGGTTACGCAAAGCCCGGAACCCGTTGAAAAATCACGCTTTTTCGAGTTTCCGGCAGACAGTCTCTCACCACAGCCCCGGTATATGCTCAAGCATCGATTCCGTAATGACCGGGCGGGAGTACTGAAAAAACGTCTGATAGGGCAGTATGCCGTTTTTATTCAGCATTCCCGTCGCGACAACCGTTTCCGCGACGAACAGAACGATCATTGTGACCGTCATGATTTTGCGCCAGAGGGCTTTTTCTTCGCACTGAATGACCAGCGGAAGAAAGAGAAAATGCGGGGCGGCAAAATAGTAGTTGATCCGCTTCATAAACGGGATATGCCCGGAAAAGCACAGCGCAAGAAGGCCCAGTATGTTGGCGTAGTACCAGAGCCTGTAGTAAGGCTTGTCCTTGCCTTTCGGATAGTAATATGTCCCGACGGCAAACACGGCCAGGCCGATCGCAAAGAAAATCCATTCAAATTCCGCTCCCACGCCGTAATAGCGGGCGTAAGCCGGAATAACCGACGCAACGATCTTTTCTATAAGCTGGAAACAATACCGGGACACGATCAGCGCGGCCGCGACGAGCGCGGCGCACCAGACCGGTTTGACGCGAAGCCTCGGAAGGAAATATACCGGAATAAATATGAGCGCCGAAGCATGGAAGCATGCGCCGAAGGCTATCAGGCCGAAAAACGGGATGATCTTCTTCTCCTGCGCAAAGGTGCAGGCATAGAGACACACGCTGATCGCCATGAACTGGGAAACGATGTTCAGCGACAGGAAAAAGTTTCCCGTCAGCACAAACATGGCAAGCGCCAGCACCGGCGCTGCGCTCTGTCTTTTTATCGTGGCAAAGACGAAAAACAGGATGAAAGCGGATGTGACCGCATAGAGCCATTGAACGTCCGCCCCGATGGAAATCAGCAGCTTTTCCAGCGTCCTGAAGCCGATGGCGGTATGATTGCTCCAGCCGCTGAAAAAGTTCATGGCGTCGTCATGGAGCAGCGTCTCCGCGTTTTCCCTGGAGTATCCTTTATCGTTCCGGGCCAAAAGGCGATAGCAGGCGTCCATAATCCGCGTTTCTTCCGGCGTCAGCTCCGCGCTCTGCGCTTTCATGGCCAGATATTCCGGCGTGTAGGTGTGCCAGGTGTCCGTTCCGACGTTCCAGCGCAATGCCGAAAAAAGAAAGAGCGCGATGAAAGAAACCGCCATGACGATTTTCTGCGTTCGGTTAAGCCCTTCAGTCATTTACGTCTTTCTCCCGCGTACCATCTTTTCAGATCATTGTTTCCTTCTCTATTATACCAACGCTGATTGATATTTCAAGAGCAAATAACGGCAGGGGGCCGTTTCTCCGCTTTTTCGCAAAAACTGTATCAAACAGGCTGAATTTAGTATTTCCTATCGCGCGGAAATGTGGTATACTGTACGCAGTTGAATGAAAGATCACGTTACAGCAGAAATAGCCCGCGCAAAAAGGAAGGATGTTTCCTTTTATAATGGCGGCGGTTCGAGCGCGCCGGCATGCGCGCGCGGGCCCGGTTGGAAAAAAGGAGACTGCAAATGAAAAAAGCCTTATATGATCTTGCGTACGGTTTTCGCAACGCAAAGCCATGGAAAAAGATCGACGAGGAAGAATTGTACGCGGTCGCGCTTCCCGACGGGCGGATCGGCTATTGCAGCCTGATGGGGCGCAACGGGGAGCACATGGCGCTGGCGGTCTACGTCGGCGAAGAGGGCTTTTCCTCCTACAGAACGCTGATGAATTACAACACGGGCCGCGCGATGAGCGACGTCAATCCCGTGGAGCTGCTGACGCAGGACTGCATCCAGTGCTCGATCGAAGCCCGGGATCAGCTTTCCCCCGAAGAGCTGGAGGAAATCAGGGCGTACTGCAAAGCGAGCGGCATCCCCTTCCGCGCCCCGTTCCCGCAGTTTACCCGCTATTACCCCTACTGCGTGCCCTGGCACATCGCCGAGCAATCCGACTGGCAGATCATCACCGCCGCGCTGCGGATAACGAACAGGCTGGAGGAATGCCTGAAAAGCAGCCGCAAGGAGGAAATGGGGCTTCGCGCGATCGCGGTCAATCTGGAGGGGGAGTTTTATATCGATTCCTTCGGGAGGCACATGCGCCTGTTTCCCTCGCCGCAGCGCGCGCAGCAGAAGGAAGCCGTAACGATCCCGCTGTACGCCATGGAGAAAGAGGGGCTTTGCGTCAGCCGCATCCCGCTTCCCCCTTACAGAGCGCCCGCCGTTCAGTCGCCGGATCACCTGGACGAAATCGCCATCGCCAAGCTGAGGCGGCTGAAGCAAAGGGACGTTTTTGAATGCGAGATCATGCGGCTTCCCGAGCCCGTCGCCGGCGAGCCGCCTTACGTGCCCGCCATACTGCTGAGCGTGAACGCCGATACGGGCTTCATTCTGCCCCCGGTCGTTTCCGAAAACGCGCGCTACGATCCCGGCGAAATGCTCAAGGAATATATCCACTGCCTGCTTACCGAGGGCGTTTATCCCCGGCAAATCATGGTCAGAACCGACGAAACGGCGGCGCTGCTGAAGCCCTTCTGCGACCTCGCGCACATCGGCTTTTCAGTCTGCCGGGAGCTGGACGTCCTGGACGAAGCAGCGGCGGCCATGTGGGAGAGAAAAAGCCGCGACAGCGAAATCGAGCAGGTCATCTCCATGCTGGATCAGATGTCCGTCGAGGAAATGCGCCAGATCCCGCAATCCATGCTCGAAAAGCTGCTGCAAACGAAGGAGATCCTCCCGGTCAGGATCGTCGGCAAAATCAGAAAAGCGCTGAAAAAATAAAAAAACCGCAAAAAATACGCTGTCCGGGATCTTCCGGTCGGCGTATTTTTTTCAGTTCGCCGTGCGGAAGCGCCGCCCTTCCGCGCGCGCCCGGCCCGCCCTGCCGCGGTTTTCCTTGCGTCTTTTTCCGATAAACCGCCCGATCTTTTATACTATTCTCAGTATAAAAGATTATCAGGGGAGGCGTAGCAGCGCTACGTTGACCGGAATGAAGCAACGCCAAGACGGAAAAGACACCCAAAGATGATAAGATTTTAGATTGAGAATAGTATTATTGACGGACGAAGCGTTTTATTGTATAATACAGTAGTAAAATTATAGCAATATCGCGTATCTGCGACGTTTTGCGAATCGGATTCAGGCAGAACCGGAAGCAAAGCTGCGGCGCTCCTGTGCGCAGGCCCCGGAAAAAGCATTTTCCCGCATCGTGCGGAAGGAACTTCCAAAGCCATGCTTGCGCGTTCATATGCTTTTATGTTTATCGGAAAATCAATCTGCCGCCAGACGCGGATCGCGCGCGGGTTGCCGGGCCGCAAAACCCGGGAAGCCGCGGCAGGGCAGATGCCGGAGAATAACAGGCTGCGCAGCGGCAAAGCCGTAACCCCAGAGAGGCGGAACAATGTATACCTATTGTGTTTTCTGCGAAACGCAGAAATGCAAATCCATTGCGGCGCAGGCGGAGCAGCTGTTTGATTGCCGGGCGATCAGCCCGAAGCAGGTGCAGTTGAAGTGGGTCAAACGCGAAGCGATACGCGAATGCCACGATCTGCTGCCGGGCTATATCTTTCTCTACGCCGAGGAACCCATCGCGAACCCGCAGACGATCCGGCATATCCCGGGCGTCGTCCGCTGCCTGAGCGATCAGGAGCACCGGTACGTTCTGCAGGACGGCGATGAAAAGTTTGCGCTGATGCTGCTGCAGAAGGATGGGATCATCGGCAAAACCAGGGTCTATCAGGAAGGCGAAATGGTCAGGATCTGCGAAGGCGCTTACGCCGGGCTGGAAACGCGGATCCTGCGGGTGGACCGCCGCAGCATGCGGATGCAGATCGAGATCCCCTTTGGCGGAATGCAGGTGAAAACCTGGGTCGAATATGAAATGGTAAAAGAAGCGGCCGCGGACGTCCCGGCGGAATAAAGAACGGAGCGCCTTCGGAAGCCGCGCAAAAGGCCGGCGGGTTCGTTTCATTCATAAAGCGCTCTCGCAGCGCGAACCGGATATAAAGCGCAATTCCCGCGCGGCGGGAACGTATGATAAATCAAAGGAGGTGAGCGTCATGAAAAGATCGAAAAAGCGCGCGTTGCTTTTGACCGTGTTCACGGCAGTCGTTTTCATGACGCTCCTCTGCGCCTGCGCCCACGCCGTTACGCGGCAGCCCGACCGGATGCTTGAACGGCAAGCCCCCGCCCTCTCCCCCGGCGACGCGGAGAGCGCGGACGAGCCATCCTTCAAGCTGCCCGCCTCGCTGCAGAGCATCGGAGACGAGGCGTTCGACGGCGTCGCGGCCGAAACCGTTATTCTCCCCGAAGAGCTCCGGCATATCGGCGACGGCGCTTTCGCGAACGCCGATTCCCTGACGGACGTGTATATTCCCCCGGAAACCTCCTATATCGGCCAGTCCGCCTTCCCGCAGAGCGCGAAGCTCACAATTCACGGCGCGGAAGGCAGTTACGCCCACAAATGGGCGGTGAAAAATCAGGTGGCGTTCGCCCGGACAGGCGTCTGGGATTCGACGAACGCCACGCGGAAGAACGCCGACGCGCAGCGGATCCCGGCGGCGCAGATCGCGCGCGAAGCGCCTGTAAACAAGCCCTTCGCAGCCGAGCGCCGCGCCCGTGGCGATACGATCAATCTTCGTCCGCAGGAACGCGCGGAGCTGAATCCCATCGATTACAGATTCCCCTGATTCATGTGTGAGCGTGTCATTTGGTGCGCGGTTGTCCGACAGGATCGGATAAATATCACCTGCGCACACATGAAATGAAGGAGATCACGATGAAAAAGAATCGTATACTGAGCTTGATTCTCACGCTCACTATGCTGCTCAGTGTCGTTCTCCCCACGACTGTGCTCTCGGAAGAATACATTGAGCCCACAGAGCCGGCCGTGGTGGTAGCCGATTATGACACAGCCATCTCAGATGCTGATGCCGAAGCCGCCCGCATCGCCGCAGAGCAGGCCGCTGCCGAGGAAGCCGCCCGCCTGGCCGCCGAACAGGCCGCCGCCGAGGAAGCCGCCCGTCTGGCCGCCGAACAGGCCGCCGCCGAGGAAGCCGCCCGCCTGGCCGCCGAACAGGCCGCCGCCGAGGAAGCCGCCCGCCTGGCCGCCGAGCAGGCCGCCGCCGAGGAAGCCGCCCGCCTGGCTGCCGAGCAGGCCGCCGCCGAGGAAGCCGCCCGCCTGGCTGCCGAGCAGGCTGCCGCTGCGGAAGCCGCCCGCCTGGCTGCCGAGGAAGCCGAGCGCTTTGACGCCGCTGTGGCGATCGAACAGGTAACGGTCGGTCAGCTGTACTTCGGTGAAACGGATGAACTGAAAGCCAACGTGCTTTTTGCCAATAAAGAATACACGGTCACCTGGGAAAGCCTGGATCCCCGCGTAGCGCCTGAATATCAGGTATGGTCTGTGATTGCCGTCGGCGAAACGCTGGCGCTGCCCATCAGCGCCGAAAGCGCCGCGATGCATTACCGCGTGGTGCTGGTAGCCGTGAACGGCCGGACGGCTGTTTCGGATACTTATCGGATGCCCGCTCCCATGGAAAAGCCGGTGGAAGCGCCCGCGGCCGTGATCGAAGCGCCCGCGGCGGCGGAAACCGTGAACGCCCCCGCTGAGGAAAAGACGGAAGTTCCCGCCGTGGAAGCCGTTGAGGCGACCGTCGAAAACGCCGCCGGGGAGACCGGCGCGGAGGCTGCTTCCGATAACGCCGAAGAGGAAGCGAACGAGGCGGCCGACAGCGAAGAAACCGTGAAAGCCGAAGAAGAAGCCGAAGCCGCGGAAATGACGGAAGAGTCTTCGGAAGAGGAAGCCGTCGAAGCCGCGGAGGAATCCGAACAGGAAGCTGCGGAGGAATCCGAACAGGGAACTGCGGAAGAATCCGAGCAGGAAGCCGCGGAGGAATCCGGGGACGAGGCGGAGATAATTCCCGCTGAGGAAGAACAGGCGGAAGAAAGCCCCGCCGAACCCACCGTCACGCTGTATTCCGAATTGCTCGATACCGGGAATGGTACAAACATAAGGCTTACCTGCCGGATCGAGGGCGACGGACAGCTCAGCGATGTCCTGTACGTTTGGGAAGCCGATTCCGGCAGCGGCTGGCAGGCGATGAACGAAAGCGTCGATGCCATCTATGAATTCCCGGCCACGCTGGAGACGCTCAGCGCAAGCTGGCGCGTAAGGGTGGTTTACCGCTAAGCTTTTCAGCCCGGAGTCAACGCTCCGGGTATTGGCGTTTCATAAAGAGACATTTTCTTTCCTGTATAAACCCCCTCGGGAGGTATCCAAGATGACTGGTTATCGTTTGGAGAAACGTTTGACGGCCCTGATTATGGCGTTGCTGATGATGGTTCAGGTAATGCCCTTCACCGCCTTTGCCGAAAATGACGGACCGCAATCCGTGGTGTCCGATCCGGTTTCGCTTGACAGCGCGTCGGTCACCTTCATGGACGGCGAAACGCAGGTAGCCCTGAAGGCTGTAAAGGCGGGGGAAACCCTGACTTCGCTTCCGGACGCGCCTGAGCATGACGACGGCGATTTCACCGGCTGGTTCGACGGGAACGACAGCCTGCTGACAACGGAAACGGTGATCACGGGCAATCTGGTTGTCTTCGCCAGGTATCAGGCAAAAACCGTTACGGCCGTACCGGTCAGCAGCGGTGTTTTGGCTGTTTACGTCAATGATAAATATGTCGCGCTGACGGCCGCCGCGCACAGTCAGGCCGGCAGGCTGAAGGCGGTGGAGGTAACCCCCGACGAGAACGGACAGATCGTCGTGCGCAAAGGCTCCGGCTCCAGTCTGACGGTCTGGACGCTGGAGAAGATCGAGGGGACCGATGACAAATATTATGTGCACGCCGATAACGGCCTGTATCTGTGGGTGACGGATACGGGTATTTCGGTATCCGCCGAACCCCATATCGTATGGGTGAACGAAGAGGGCGCGCTGGTACAGCTCAAGAGCGAGAGCGGTCAGAAGGCCGTCAACCTGAAGGGCAACAAAGCCCCCAACGGTTTCCAGGCATATACCGCCAACGAGGAACTGAACGAGCGGTTCTATACCATTTCGTTTGTTGAGGACGACAGCGTCAACATCGTTTTCAACTCCAACAACGGACAGGGTATTGACGCCGCCGATCCCATTGTCGGCCATATCGGCGAGACGATCCAGCTGCCCGCGTGCAAAATCGGCGACTCAAGCCGCCGCTTCCTGGGCTGGTCCGCGACGCGCAGCGCGAGCGATCCCAGCCAGATCATGGCGGCGGGCAGCGACTATACCGTTCCCGATAAGACCAGCGTAACGCTGTACGCCATCTGGGAGGGCCTGGTCAGGGTCACGCTGGACGCGAACAACGGCTCTGAGCCTGCGCCTGATCCGCTGTACGGAAAGGCGGACGAAGCGGTGATCCTGCCCGCGTACGCCGGCACGCGCGAAGGCTATACATTCATCGGCTGGACCGATGTCGCGGACCTGAAAGCGAATACCAAATACCACCATGTGTATAAACCCGGCGAACAGTATGTGATGCCCAATAAGAACACCACGCTGTACGCCGCCTGGACGACCCAGGCGACCGGCGCGGTGCAGTTCGGTATCCGCCTGGACGGCACCATTCCCAGCGAGCCCGCGAACTATCCCGTAACCCTGTATTCGCCGTTGCATCTGTATTATGACGAAGGCGTTATCGAGCAGCACTGGATCGTCGACGTCGACAGCACCAAGCCTGTCCAGGGCAATCATATCGTCAACGACGTGACGGCGAACCTTACTTATCTGCCCAACGACGAAGAAATCGCAAACGTTATTTATCCCGGCTACGATCCCGCAACCCAGTACGTGCATTGGTACGTGCTCAAGTGGCAGGGCGGCACCTATTGGCACGTGGACGGCGTGATCATGGAACGGGATACCGTCAAGATCACCTATGACCAGAACGCGCCCGAGGGCTACGTGAAGGATTGCCCCCTGGGCTATGCGGTCGTGCCCGGCACCGAGGTGACGATCGGCGCGGACGGCAAGGTGGGCGGCACCGTGAAAACGCCTTTCCGCGCAGGCTATAAGTTTGTCGGATGGAATACCAGACGCGACGGAAACGGCGTATCCTATACCACAAACGAAAAGCTGATCCTCAATGAGAATATCACGCTGTACGCCATCTGGACCAAGGGCACCAACTACATGACGGTGGCCAAGACCAACGAGGACGGGCATTACCTGGTCGGCGCAACCTTTACATTGGAAGAAAAGATCGGCAATCGTTTTGTGGAGAAGATCAGCAGAACGACGAACAATCAGGGCGAGTTCACCTATGAGCAGATGGAAAACGACACCCTGTACCGGCTGACCGAAGCGTACGCGCCGAACGGCTATGAAGTGCGCAATTCCTTCTACTTTAAAGTAAGCGTGAGCGAAGCGGGCGATACCATCCTCGGCCTGCATGTATGCGACGAAGACGGAAACTTCATCGCGCCTCCCGAATGGCTGGAGGTATACTACCAGGCCGCGGACGACGACGATTCCCAGGGCCTGGCGCGCATCAGCTTCAGGATCACCGATGAACGCATCCTGCGCAAGATCACGATGATCAAGGTGGATGAAAACGGCGACGCTATGCCCGGCGCCGTGTTCACCCTGTCCGAAAACGGCAATATCCTGCTTGATCAGTCTGACGCGAACGGCGTATTCACAAAGGACGACGCCGTGCTGCCCTATGGCGAATACACGCTGACGGAGACCAACCGCCATCCCAAGTATGCCAATAACGATATCACCTTCACCCTGAACGACTACGAAAACGGCATCGCGGGACTGAACGTGATTAACGGCGTCGCCGATGTGGCTTATGAGAAGAAGGAAACGGAAAAAGACGGACTGAAGATCACTTCCTACGAATACACGCTGACGGTCAAAACCATACTGAGCAGGTTTACCGTTACCTATACGGACGGCGTGGAAAATGAGGTCGTGTTCAGCGATCAGGTCACTTCCGGTCTGCTCTATGAAGCGGAAACGCCTGTTTTCGCCGGCACCCCTGAGCGCAAAGGCTATACTTTCAAGGGATGGGATCACGAATATATCCCCACCGTGACCGAGGATCAGATCTATGTGGCCCAGTGGGAGGTAAACAATTACAAGGTTACGTATGAATATACCGGGGACGTTCCGGAAAACGCTCCTGCGGTTCCCACTGCTGCGGAATATGCCTATGACAGCGCTGTTCCCAAGGCAGCCGTTCCCGAGCTTACGGGCTATACCTTCAATGGATGGTATGGGGAAGTGGAAACAATGCCCGATCACGACGTGCTTGTGACGGGCAAATGGACTCCCAATTCGTATGAATATACGGTTCATCATTATCTGAAGGGCACGAGCACGCCGGTGAAAGACGACGATACCGGCAGCGCGCCTTACAATACGCAGATTCCCGTTGATCCCGCGACGAGCTACCAGGAAAAGGATCTGACGGTGGATTCCTATAATCCTGCGCAGCCGGTCACCATTACGGACGGCGAAAACGTTGTTACCGTGTATTACACGCTGCCGTTGACCATCGAAGCCAAGACAGCGGAAAAGCCGTATGACGGGCTGCCGCTGAACGGCGAGTATACCGTCAAAGGCGCGCTTGACAGCGATCTGAGCGCGATAGAAAACGCGCTGGGCGAAGCGGCGTCCATCACCAACGTGCAGGACGGTCCCAAGGATTATCAGGCGGAAACAGACGGAATTCCTTCCTATTATATTATTACGAATACCCCGGGCACGCTGACGATCACGCCGATCGACGTGGAAGTGACGATCACGGGCCATCACAGCACGGATCCTTACAACGGAACAGAATATAAGGTAACGGGGTACGACGTAAATACCACGAACCCGCTGTACACGGAGGCGGACTTCAC
>CACWLY010000013.1:18007-42460 GCA_902761825.1 uncultured Eubacteriales bacterium | reverse complement strand
CGCAGGCAGGCTAAGGGCGGGCAATCCGCAGATTGCCGCCCGCAACCCGCGCTTCCCGCAGGGAGTAGCGCGGGGCGAGTCAAAAGAAAGCGCGTTTTCTTTTCCTGTTTCGCGGAAATTCGGCGCTTTTTGTCTTATTTCCCTATTTGCATCATAGCTCTTAAAATCTTAACAGATTTGGGATGGATTTTTTGTTCTGGCAAAGCGGAACGAAGGGGGCCGAAGCGCCCGGAAAATGATCCAGTGGATCATTTTTAGCGTAAGCCGGGCGGCAGCCCAAGTAGCAGCGCTGCGTTGACCGGAGCAGCGCCGAACGCAGTGAGGCTGAGGGCGGGCAATCCTGCAGATTGCCGCCCGAAATCCGCGCGCAAGCCCTTGCGCAGGGCGCAGGGCGTTCAACGCACTGCCAGAGCGAAAAAGACGCCCAAAGATGTAAGATTTTATAAGAAGAATAGTATAATATTCTGAAAACGCCCGCGGAGCGGAAAGCGATGCTCCACGCGTCGGAATACGGATCATTTGCCGAGCATTTTCATCAGGGCATGGCGGCCGACGCGCATCGCGCCCTTCGGACAGAACTCCTGACAGCAAAAGCAGTGAATGCATTCGCCGCGTTTGATGCGCGGCTTTCCGTTTTTCATCGAGATCGCCTTCGCGGGGCAGATCCCGGCGCATTTTCCGCAGCCGACGCAGCCGGCTGGATCGAGCTTCGGGAAAGGGGTCAGCGTGCGGGCGACGGCAAAATCAATGATTTTTCCGGCGATCCCGTTGCCGAAAACCTGGAAAAACACGCTCGATTGCGCCTGAACGGTTTTATAATCCGGCACCGTAAAGCGAGCCAGATCGCCGCAGATGCGGATCTGCGCGGGGTCCTTCGGCAGCAGCCCGCGTTCCGACGCGGCCCGGAGCGTAGGAACATCCTGGATATGCAGCCCGATCAGCGAAGCGGCCGCCGCGTCAAGCCGGTGTCCGTTCCGGCTCGCGAGTAGGCAGCCGATCTTCCGCGGCGTGCCCTGCGTGGGGCCGTTGCCCTCCATGCCGACCACCGCGTCGCAGACGCAGAGCCTGGGTTTGGCGTACTCAAAGATGTCCACCAGCATATCGGCGAAATTCTCCGACCGCGGGTAGCGGTAATGCAGCTCGGGTTTCCGGGTGCCGGGAACAGCGCCGAAGAAATTCTTGACCGCGCAGGTAAGGCCCATCATGCCGTGGGTCTTGAGCTTGCACAGATCGATGAGCGCGTCGGTCTTTTCGAGCCAGGCGGTATACGGAAACTGCTTCGCCTGCACCGCCTCCGGGAAGCTGGCCTCGGTCACGGAAAAATCGCCGTTCAGCCTCGCTCCGCATTTTTCGGCTTTCCGCATGCCGCACACGTCGTACACCGCTTTCAGATACGTCGCGGAATAGATGCCCCCGGGGCTGTCGCCGATGACGACTTCCGCGCCTTTTTCCTTCAGCAGGCGCGTCATCGCGCAGACGACCGAGGGATGCACGGTGGCCGCGCTCTCCGGCTTCATCGCCATGACCAGATTGACCTTGATCCCGACCGTCATGCCCGGTTGAACGAAGTCCAGCCCGTCGATCGGCTCCAGCGCGGCCCGAAGCGCCGCTTCCACCTGTTCGTCTTCATAGCTGTCGCAGGGAACGACAGAAACATCATACTGATTCATGCGATCCATTCCATTTTCCTGTTTGCTGTTATGCCGCCGGCTTGATCAGCGTTCGTCCGCGTTTCCCACCAGATCGAATGTGCCCGCATATTCCATCCGCAGCGTGAAGGATATCTGCCGGATATCGGACAGATCGGAGATGGGCACGAGCCGGACCTTCTTGCCGTCGACATAATCATGGGTGTAAATATGGAAGCGGAACCAGCTTTCGCTGTCCGCGGGCAGCACGTACGGGGCCGTTCCCTTCGACGTAAGCGAGCCCAGCAGCGCCGTGCCGTTGACCCTGCATCCCGCGTCCAGGATGCGCTTTTCTTTTCCGCTGCGATTGACCGCGTGGATCTCTCCAACCAGGTCGCCGTATTCGTCAAAGCGGATATCCGTCAGCGCGAACCAAACGCCTTCCTGCTCAAATTCCGCCAACGGTTCTCTTTCCCCGGGCGCATCGGGGCTGAGCATCCCCAGATAAACCGGCAAGTCGAAATCGAACCAGACCGATTCGAGCGGCTGGTATTTTTTTTGTATCCCCAGGCTGACCCGCAGCTTCTGCATATGACGGACGCGCAGCTCCTGAAAGGTCTCCCCGTCGATCGTCAGACGCATCGTCTGCGTTTCGCCGTCCGCGAAGCGCAGATAGCGCGGCGCGTAAAAATCGAACATCGCCTTTCCGTCCAGCATCACCGTTTCCATGTTCACCGTGACGTTTTCCCCGCGGCCGTTGCGCAGCGCGAACTCCAGCTGCAGCTCCGCGTTGGCGTCCGTATACAGGCTGGCCGATTGCAGCGTCAGCTCCAGTCCCCCGCCCTCGCGCGTCTGCGGCGCATCCAGCACCGAGAGCCGCGAGGTGTTTTCCAGCCGGATCGGCGCGGAAAGATGCACGTTTGCCTGATAATCGGTGATTTCAAAGACAGCCACGCGGTCGGAGGTGGACTGCATGGGAAGGAACGCAAGATGCCAGCCGGTCTCTCCCGTATAGCGGATGGGCGAAAAGGCCAGGGTTTCACCCGGCTTCCACTGCTCGTACGCCGCGTCCTGATCGGGAAAGCGCCGCAAATATCCTCCGAAATTGACGCTGTCTCCCCGGCAAAGCCCGCGGGCGGATACGGTATACATATCCATCGCTTCATTCAGCGTATAGCATTCGGCCATTTCATACAATCCGTTTTCCCCGGGCTGCCAGGTCAGGTACAGGCCCTCCAGCTGTCTTTCCGCCGTCTCCATCAGCCCGAAGGTGGCGATCCCGCTCTCCCCCTGCTTTTCACCCGAAGCGGACGCGCCGCTCACCGGACGCCACACCAGCGGCCCGGCCAGGATCTCCCCGCCGTCATCCAGCAGGTACAGCGCTTCATCCCGGTACGCGGCCGTCAGTTCGCCGTGCGCGGGCGTCAGGCCGTCCACAGCGTACATAAGACGGTATTCGTCTTCCATCTCTTCCAGGATCAGCAGCCTGGCCCGCGCCACGTCGGCCGCCTCTTCTTCGGTCAGCCGTATGCTGACGCGCTGACGGTGTTCCTGCTCCACGGCCTGCGCCGCTGCGCCGCCGCGCCAGGACACGCGGCTGCTTCCCATCCAGAGCCGGGCAAACGAACGGGTGTATTCGCGGTATTCCTCCGAAAAATCCAGGCTGTCATAGCGCACGGACCACGGGCTGACATATTTGGGCTTATTATCAAAAGGCGCGTATATGCTCAGCCCGTTCACGTACGGCTCGTTGGCGCAGCTGCAAACCACGATCCCATCCAGCGCTTCGCGCAGCGGCGAAGCGTCGGCCAGCCTGTTCTCCTGCAGCATATCCGCGTAATCGGCCAGATCGACCAGATCCCAATCATTGGGCGCTGCCGAGCCCAGCGTTTTCGCATCGACGCGGCTGGAAGCCAGGCCGTAATATGTTTCCTCATCCATCCGCGACCGCAGGCCGCCGAACAGCCGCCCGATTTCCCTTTTCAGCGCGTCGATGCCGCCGAGCCGCAGGCAGGACAGCGTATAGGGCGTCATCGCGTCCCGGAGGGATTCCGCGTAGCAATCGACGATCAGCCTGCCGGCCTCCTCCCCGTTTTCAGCCTTCGCAAGATCGCGCAAAAAGCCGTAGCTCCAGCCTGAGGCGGGCTCCGGCTCCTGGGATGCGATCATGTATTCGGCATACGGCGCAACCGCGCAGGCAACCTCCGCGGTGGCCATCAGGCACGCGTCAAACCCGATGAACAGGAGCGGATCACCGGACAGTCCGCTTTCCGAAAACGCCCGGGACAATTCGTCCAGGCTCAGGCTGTCCATATCCGCCCGCTCGTCAAAGCATACGCCGTTCAGCGGGCCGCCGCCGTGATCCCACAGGATCAGCGCGTATCGCCGCGCGGGAAGCGTCTCCATCGCTCTGCGCAGGAACCATCTGAGCGCCGCGGGATCGCCCATGCTCCGTCCGGGCTCGCGCGCAAGCTCCTGCATTCCCGCATCCGTTATCCGCCATATCACGTTGCTGTCCGCCGGTATATCGCTCTGCCACTCAGAAGCGCCTCCGGTCATGACCGCCACGTTCAGGTCTTCCGCGCCGGCCATCGCGGCTCTCATTTCCTCAAGGTCAGCGCTGGCCGCTCCCGCTCTGCTTTCCAGATCCGATCCCGGCATATAAATCATCAGCGTCAGCTTCTTTTCCGCTTCCGCCGAGGCCAGCAGGCAGATCACAAGCAGCGCGAACGCCATGCATAACCGTTTCAGCACGGTCTTCCTCCATTCACAACAGCCGGACCGCGGCGGCGGCCCGGCTGCGATCCCGCAGAATTATTTCAGGTTATCCAGCTTTGTTTCTACGTTGGTTGTCAGCCGGTATCCGATGTTGTACTGATCGTTGTGAGCGATGATGATGCCAACCGCGTAATAATTCGCATCGAATATCGGGCCGCCGCTGTTGCCGGGCTGTGTATCCATAGTGAAGGCGATATGTTCGCTGCTCAGCACCCAGGGAAGGCCGCTGTCATACCGCAGGACCCCGTCCCGGTATCCCGCGTAATAACAATAGGTGGAAGCCACCGTACTGTCCGTCAGCGCCCATCTGCTGCCCAGCCAGCCCGTCACATCGCCCACGTTCTTGGACAGCTTGATGCAGCCGAAATCGCCGTTTGTCGTATAATTTTTATTGGAAAATACGTTGCCGGCCCAGGCCGTCCAGCGGTCATTGTAGCGGTACAGATAGTTTTTATGAGTTTTATAGCCGAAATAAAAAGTGATCCCCTTGGCCCACTTGCCGTGTTTCGTGCATACCAGGCAATGCGCGGCGGTCAGCAGACGGTCTTTGCCGACCATGAATCCGGAACCTGTCCAGGAATCGCCGCATTCACCCTGCACTTCCATATAAGCGATCGCGCTGTAAGGGAACCGCGACGTATCATAAATCCTGACCCGGTCATCCTTGCCGAAAATCGCTTTTTCCACCGATTCGGGAATAAACGGTTCCTCTTCGGCTTCTTCCATCAGCTCGGCGACCGATTCCTCTTCTATATCAAACAGGATCACTTCGCCCTGGCCGGGTTCTTCCGCAAGCGCCGTATAAGAAAACGCGCTCAGCAGCAGCATCATGATCAGCAGGAAAGAAAGGATTTTTTTCATATCGCTCTGAACCTCCTTGCGTTTCTATGTATATATTAACAAAATACGGCAATGTTTGCAACCGATGTTTCCGGCATTTTCGGTTTCATGGGGCGAAAATCATACGAGAAAAAATGAAGACTGAAGACTGAAAACTGAAAAAAAAATAATACAGATCGAAGACCCTGCCGGCATTCGTCAGCAGGGTCTTCGATCTGGCGGAGAAGGAGAGATTCGAACTCTCGAACGGTTTGTGGCCGTTACGCGATTTCCAGTCGCGCGCCCTCGACCAAACTAGGCGACTTCTCCATCTTCGGTTGTGCGGTTTCCCGCTGCTTCATCCGGGCGGTGGTCGATATCCGCCGTTCATCAGCGTGAAATATATTATCATATTTTTTATGCTTCGTCAATCCTTTTTCCGTCAATTGTCGATTTTTTATGGAGCGGTTTTTTTATTGTTTTCTCTTCCTTTCCGCGCTTGACAAAGGCACGCCGCCGTGATACATTTACACGTAATTGCAGCGACGAAGCTACGTCCCTTTTCACCGTTTTCAGAGAGCCGGCGGATGGTGCGAGCCGGCAGCAGGCAAAGGGTACGGCCTCCCTTCCGAGCAGAAGCCCCGAATATTCCGTAGGGGTTTCCGGCACGCTCCGTTATCATGGCGAAGGATTTGTCAGGATCCGATAAGAGACTGCGTTTTCGCAGTAAACAGGGTGGTACCGCGGTTGATCCGTCCCTGAAGCCTTTGGCTTCGGGGCTTTTATTTTTCCGAAAGGGATTTGCGCATATGAAAAAAATCAGCATTACCGACATCACGCTCCGCCGGGCGTCCGAGGGCGGAACCCTGGGCTTCAAGGAAAAGCTGGAAATCGCCAAAGCGCTGGATAAGCTGAACGTCAGCGCCATCGAACTGGCCACGCTTTCCGAAAGCAAGGCGGACAGCATTTTCGTGAAAACCCTGACCTCGCTGATTCATAACACCGCGCTGGCCCTGCCCGTTGGCCTGTCCGAAGAGGAAGCGCGCCGCGCCTGGGAGGCCCTGCGCCAGGCCAACCGCCCGCGCCTGATCGTGGACGTGCCGGTTTCCAGCGTGCAGATGGAATATATCGCGCATAAAAAGCCAGAGCAGATGCTCGAAACCATCCGCAGCCAGGTTGCCGTGGCCGTATCCCTGTGCCCCGACGTGGAATTCTGCGCCGAGGACGCCAGCCGCGCCGAGCCCGAATTTCTGTGCCAGGCCATCAGCGCCGCCATCGAAGCCGGCGCCGGCAGCGTATGCGTCTGCGACACCGCCGGCATCCTGCTGCCGGACGAATTCGGCGCTTTCCTGCGCGGGCTCTATGAAAGCGTGCCCGCGCTCGGCGGCGTTTTTGTCAAGGTCGTCTGCGACGACGCGCTGCAGCTTGCCGCGGCCAGCGCCGTGCGCGCGCTCGGCGAGGGCGCATGCGGCGTCAAGACCTGCCTGACCGGCGCCAGCGCGCCCAGGCTGGGCGCTCTGTGCGGCATCGTGCAGCATAAAGGGGACGCGATCGGCCTGTTCACGTCCGTTAAAATCACAGAGCTGAACCATACCCTGCAGCGCATCCGGCGGGTCATGGGCGCCGACACCCATGAAGCCGGCCCGAATACCGCCGTGGACGACGACAGCGTCACGTACGACGCGAACGATTCCATCACCTCCGTTTCGGAGGGCGTGCGCGCTTTGGGCTATGAGCTGAGCGAGGATGATCTGGCCAAGGTCTATGAGGAATTTCTGCGCCTGGCCGCCAAAAAACCGGTCAGCCGCCGCGAACTCGACGCCATCGTGGCCGCCAGCGCCATGCAGGTGCCCGCCGCTTACATTCTGGAAAGCTATGTGATCAACAGCGGCAACATCATCACCAACACCGCCTGCATCCGCCTGAGCCATGACGGGCTGAGCCATGAAGGGCTTTCCACCGGCGACGGCCCCATCGACGCCGCCTTCAAGGCCATCGAAGGCGTGACCGGACGGCATTACGAACTGGAGGATTTCCATATCGACGCGGTCACCGAGGGCAAGGAGGCCATCGGCCGGGCGATTGTGCGCCTGCGCAGCGAAGGCCGCCTGTATTCCGGCAGCGGCGTATCCACCGACATCGTCAGCGCCGCTATCCGCGCTTATCTGGGCGCGCTGAACAAAATCGTATATGAGGAGAACGAGCAATGAAGCTGTGTTTTTCCACCAAGGGCTGGCATGACGCCAGCTGGGAAGATTTTCTGACCGCTGCCGAGGATCTGGGTTTTTCGGGCATTGAAATCCACAATCTGTCCGCTCCCGCCATGAACCGCAAGGGCGGACCGGCGGACAGCAACGCGTCGGCCGCGGCCTACCGCGCCGTATACGACCGGCGGCTTTCCATCCCCTGCATCGATACCACCGTCGATCTCTGCGACCGGGAAAACCAGGGCGCGCTTTTCCGCGAGATCATCAACTGCGTGGAGACCGCGCGCCGGATGCATACGCCCTACGTCCGGCTGCATACGGCCTGCCCGGAATCCGAATTTGACGAGGAGCTGGTGCACGCCGCGCTGTCCTTCGCCCTGCCCGTCGCGCAGGAAAACGACGTGGTCATGCTGATCGAAACGATGGGCGTATACGCCGATACCGGCAGGCTGCGCGATCTGCTCGACCGTTACGCCTGCGACAGTCTGGCCGCCCTGTGGGATTTCCATTTTCCCTACCGTCTCCATCAGGAATCGCCCCAGACCTCGGTGACCAACCTCGGCGCGTATATCCGCCATGTACACATCAAGGATTCCATCGCGGACGAAAACGGAAAATTGACCTTTCAGCTGATCGGCGAGGGCGACTTGCCTGTGGATCTGCTGATCAAGGCGCTGGACTCGCTGGATTACGACGGTTTCGTCACGCTGGAGTGGGATCCCGCGTGGCTGGACGACCTGAACGACATGACGGTGATCTTCGCGCATTTCGCCGGTTTCATGAGCCGGTACGGCCAGGAAGAGGAGCAGAAAACGCTGTACAGCAACAAGCTGCACACCGGGCATTTCGTCTGGCCCAAAGAAGCGCTGATCAGCTGCACCTTCAGCCAGGTGCTCGACCGCATGGTGGAAGAGTTCCCCGATCAATACGCATTCAAATACACCACGCTGGATTACACGCGCACATACAGCCAGTTCCGCGACGACGTGGATCAATGCGCCCGCGCGCTGATTTCCGTGGGCGTCCGCGCAGGCAGCAAGGTAGCCGTATGGGCGACCAATATCCCCGCCTGGTATATCACCTTCTGGGCGGCGACCAAGATCGGCGCCGTGCTGGTGACCGTGAACACCGCGTATAAAATCCATGAGATCGAATACCTGCTGCGGCAGAGTGACACGCATACGCTGGTCATGATCGAAAGCTGCCAGGACAGCCGCTACGCCGAAAGCATCCGCGAGCTGTGCCCCGAGCTGGATACGACCGCGCAGGGCAGCAGCCTGCACGCGAAGCGCCTGCCCTTCCTTCGCAACGTGATCACGGTCGGCTTCCGCATGAAGGGCTGCATGACCTGGGAAGAGCTGCTTGCCCGCGCCGGCAGCGTGCCCGTGGAGCAATTGCACCGCATGGCCGCGCGCGTGGATATACACGACGTCTGCAACATGCAGTACACCAGCGGAACGACCGGTTTCCCCAAGGGCGTCATGCTGACGCATCACGCCGTGGTGAACAACGGCAAATGCATCGGCGACCGCATGGATCTTTCCACCGCAGACCGCATGATGATCCAGGTGCCCATGTTCCACTGCTTCGGCATGGTGCTCGCCATGACGGCCAGCATGACACACGGCGCGACCATCTGCCCGCTGCCCTATTTCAGCGCGCGCAACGCCCTGGCCTGCATCAATCAGGAACGCATCACGGCCTTCCACGGCGTGCCCACCATGTTTATCGCCATGTTCAATCATCCCGATTACCGCAAGACCAATTTCAGCTATATGCGCACCGGCATCATGGCGGGCGCGGGATGCCCCCCGGAGCTGATGCGGCGCGCGGCGCGGCCCGATGAAATGAACATGACCGGCATCGTGTCGGTATACGGCGAAACCGAATCGGCTCCCGGAGATACCATGAGCGAACTGGACGATCCGCTGGACGAGCGCTGCGAAACCGTAGGCCGGGCCTTCCCCCACGTGGAGTGCAAGATCATCGACCCCGAAACCGGCGAGGACTGCCCCGACGGCGTAAACGGCGAATTCGTCGCCCGCGGCTACAACGTGATGAAGGGCTACTATAAGATGCCCGAGGCCACCGCCGCCGCCATCGACAAGGACGGCTGGCTGCACACCGGCGATCTGGCCTGCCGCAATCCCAACGGCACCTACAGGATCACCGGACGGCTCAAGGACATGATCATCCGCGGAGGCGAAAACATCTATCCCAAGGAGATCGAGGAATTCATCTATACGCATCCCGCCGTGCGGGACGTGCAGGTGATCGCCGTGCCCGACAAGCAGTACGGCGAGGAGATCTGCGCCTGCGTGGTGCTCAAGGACGGCGAGAGCCTGACCGAGGACGAACTCAAAGCCTACGTCCGCAGCCATATGGCCCGCCACAAGGTGCCGCGCTACGTTCGGTTCATGGATTCCTTCCCGATGAACGCAGCGGGAAAGATACTGAAATACAAAATGCGCGAAGACGCGGCTGCATTCTTCGGCGTCAGTATACAGCAGTAAGCGCATACAGCAAAAAGACGGTTTATCGCTCAGATAGCCGTCTTTTTTATTGCACACCTATAAATTGGCAAAAAAAATGCAAAAATAGCTCAAATTAGCAAGGTGAAACGCAATGTATAAGAAGAATACACCATTGCATACATTGCCTAAAATGTTTCCATACGCGATAATAGGTGCAGGCAGAATACATCCTAGCCGCAGTATACCACGCACTGTCACACAAACCCAAGATCCATCATACGAGAGGCGCAAACAGTTTACTTTTTTTCATACGGAAGGAGGGGTGATAGTGGAGAAAAAACGTTCTTCCACTGATACCTCAGGCCGCAAACGCTTTCCCGATGGTTTCCGCAATCTGCAGGCGAGGCAGGAATACGTCAGTTATATCGATCATTCTTCCATCCGGGTGCGGACCGATGAAAAAGATCCGAACCGTGAAGACCACTGGCATTCCGCCGCGGAAATTATGCTTGTGCTCCAGGGCGAAGCCGTATATACCCTGCCCGACAAAACCTATCGCGTAACCGAAGGTCAGATACTGATCGTTCCCGCCGACTGTCCCCATTCCCTGAAAGAAAAGGAAGATACCCGCCGCGTCCAGCTTCTTTTCGAGCCCACTTATCTGCTTCATCTGCGGGATATGTCGGTCATGTCCCCGCTGATCAAATGCCCCATCTATCTGGATTCCGAAAACGACACCCGCCGCCAGATCCGCGAATTGCTGCTGATGGTCTCTTCCTGTTACGAGAAAAAGGAACCCATGTGGAATTCGCTCTGCTATTCCTACCTGCTGCAGATCTACGTGCTGCTCGGGCGCAGGCAGATGAACCAGGAAACGCCGCTCATGCATCTTTCCGACCGCAAGGCCATCGATACGGAGATCATGAACAGCGCGCTTACGTACCTCAACCAGAATTATATGTACGATATCACCCTGGAGGACGTCGCGGCCTACGCCGGTTTTTCCAAGTACTATTTTTCCCGCATGTTCAAGCAGTTTTTCGGCTTCTCCTTCTCGGAATACCTGTGCAAGCGCCGCCTTGAAGTCGCCGGCGACCTGCTTACGCATACCAACCGCCCCATTCAGGAAATCGCCATCGCCGCTGGCTTCGGCAGCGTCGGAACCTTCAACCGCATTTTCCGCGCTTCCAAAAACTGCACGCCGTCCCAGTACCGGGCCATGTACGGCGATTTCTGATACTCAAAGCAAAAAAGCCGCTTTCGGGCGGCTTTTTTCATGCCAATATATCGAAAAGCGGGCTCCGCGGAAAGACCGGCGGGGCCCACTTTGCTTTATCGTCCTATGCGTATTATTGCCGGTCGTTCCGCCAGATCAGGAGCATCTCCCGTATTTCGGGCTTTCCCATGGCGTAATCGGCGGAATCGGTCTGGTTGAGGCGGGAATATCGGACCGCGCGGTTCATCACGCGGGGAGCGTCTTCGACGGCGCGGCAGGAGGGATCGTCTTCAAAGTCCGCTTCTTCCTCATAGGGATCGAAAAGGCCGATCTCATCCCCCGGCAGAATACGCGTCAGCAGCACGTAATGCGGGATATCCCCCGTTATGCACCGGATCACGATGCATCCACCCGCTTCAAGGCATTTCCAGGCCGTGCTGCCCGGCGTGATTTCGGCCTCGTCCATCTCCAGGAAGCACGCCGCGATGGGAAACTTGCAGCCCTGGCCGAAAGCGTTCATCCAGTCCGCCATATAGCGCATGGACGCCTTCGACGTGCCGACCTTGCCCACCTGTCCCTGTTCACAGAAGGTGTCGTTCCCCATGATCCAGATATGCTTGAGCAGATGCGGAACGATTTCCTCGCGTTCATACAGGTAACGGATGGCGTTGGTCACGGACACAGGTCCGCAGTCATATTCGGAGGATTGATAAATCAGCAGGTTCTTCATTGCAGCCTCTCCCGTACCTTTAAGAATTTCTCGGATCGAAAGCGTCGCGCAGGGCGTCCCCCACAAAATTGATGCAAACCACGAGCAGGACGATCGCCGCGCCGGCGGGCACCCACATCCACGGCTTGCCCGTGAGGATCGAGAGCGATTCAGCGCCGTTCAGCAGGTTTCCGAGGGACGGCGTCGGCGGCTGCACGCCCATGCCCAGGAAGGAAAGGGCGGCCTCGTCCGGGATCGATATCGCGAACACGCTGGTCGCGTAGACCAGCACCGGAGCGATGGTATTGGGCAGAATCTCCGAAAAAAGGATATACCTGCGCGGCATGCCCGCGGTAATATCGCTTTTGATAAAATTGGTTTCCCGGAGGCTCAGCACGTTTCCCCTGACCAGCCGGGCCACGCCGGGCCAGTCCACGAACCCCAGGATCAGGATGATCGACCACATGCCGGGCTGAAAGATGGCAGCCGCCACCAGCACCAGCAGAATGTAGGGAAACGACATGACCATATCGGTAAAGCTCATGATGATTTTATCGGCCGCGCCGCCGAAATACCCGCTGATCAGTCCAAGCAGCACGCCGACGGCGGTCGATACCGTTGTGGCGAGGAAGCCTACCAGCAGGCTCACGCGCATGGCGTACAGGACGCGGCTGAACATATCCCTGCCGATCTTGTCGGTTCCCAGGATGTGCTCGGCGGACGGCGGCTGATAAAACTGTCCGGTGGGCTTTTGCGGCGCGTACGGCGCGATGAGGGGCGCAAGCAGCGCGAGCAGGATCAGCGCCGTCAGGATGATCAGGCAGACCAGCGCCATTCTGTGGCGGCAGAAGCGCTGCCAGACAGCTCGGTATTTACTGGATCTCACAGGCAGGCTCCTTCCTCAGTATTTGATGGTGGGATCCACCAGCGCGTATACGATATCGGTCAGCAGGTTGGATGCGAGCACCACCACGGCGGACAGCAGGCAAACGCCCATGATCACCGGGTAATCCCTGCCCAGGACCGCGTTCATGGTGATGAGTCCCAGCCCGGGCCAGGAAAACAGCTGTTCCACGATCACCGCGCCGCCGAACAGCACGGGGATCTGCATGCCGGTCACCGTCACGATGGGCAGCAGCGCGTTTCGCACCGCGTGCCTGCGGATCACCAGCCGTCGGCCGATGCCCTTCGCGGCGGCCGTGCGCAGATAATCCATCTCCAGTATCTCCAGCACGGCCGAACGGATATAGCGGATATTGCCGCCCGCAACGCCCACGGCCAGCACCAGCGCGGGCATGATCATATGCCGGATCACGTCTGCCGCGCCGCCGCCGACGCCGGCGGTCACCATGCCCCCGGACGGCAGCCAGCCCAGTCGCACCGTGAAGAAATAGATCAGAATCAGGGACAGGAAAAAGCCCGGAACGCTGGAAAACAGGAAGGAAGCCGATACCACGGCGTAATCGCGCTTCTGATACCGGTGCACGGCGCTGTATATGCCCGCGGGCACGGCGATCAGCATGCCGAGCACCATCGACACGCCCATCAGCAGCAGCGTTGGGCCGATATGGCTGCCGATCATCTCCGATACGGGCTGATAGCTTTTGTAGGAATAGCCCAGATTGCCGCGCAGCACTTCTCCCAGCCAATGCAGATACTGCATCCAGACCGGCTGATCCAGGCCCCACTGCGCCGCGCGCGCGGCCAGCGTGCCCTGGCTGACGCGGGGCCCGACCAGCATATCCAGCGGACTGCCGGCCAGCGACATGATGGCATAGTCGATCACGGTGATGCCAAGCAGCACCGGTATCGCCAGCAGCAGCTTTTTCAGAATGTACTTCCACATGCCTGTTTTCCGTCCAATTCCAGTATCCGGGCGCAGGCCGTCATGCGCCCATCCGCTTCCTTCAGGGTCAGCCCGTCATGCCGGCAGTTTTCCCGGGAAAAGGGACACCGCGGCAGCAGCGGGCAGGAAGCCTCGCCATCCGCTTCCTCTATTTCGCCGGAAAGCTCCACCCGCTTCCGGTTGCGAAGCGTGTCGTCCGCCGTCGGGGCCGCATCCAGCAGCGCTTTGGTATAGGGATGCGCGGGCCGGTTGAACAGCGTGTCGGAAGGCCCGGTTTCCACGACGCGCCCCATATACATCACGGCGATCTGATGGCTCATATAATGCACCGCGCCAAGGCCGTGGCCGATGAACACATAGGTCAGGCCCATTTTTTCCTGCAGGTCGCGCAGAAGGTTGAGTATCTGCGCCTGCACCGAAACGTCCAGCGCGGATACCGGTTCATCCAATACCAGCACGTCGGGATTCAGGGACAGCGCACGGGCGATGCATACGCGCTGCCGCTGACCGCCGCTGAACTCGTGCGGATAGCGCTTTTTCATTTCCAGCGGAAGCCCGACCATGTCCATCAGCGCGTCCACCCGTCCGTCCACCTGCTTCGCGTCGCCGACATGATGGTACAGCATGGGTTCCCGCAGGATATCCTCCACCCGCTTGCGGGGATTCAGGGAAGAACCGCTGTCCTGAAACACCATCTGAAAGCGTGGACGGAGCGCGCGTCGCGCGGATTCCGACAGATTGTCGATCCGCCGTCCGTGAAGCCAGATTTCGCCTGACGAAGGGCGTTCCAGGCACATGATCATCCGCGCCAGCGTGGTTTTCCCGCATCCGCTTTCCCCCACGATGCCGAATGTTTCGCCCGGCATGACCTTGAGGCTCACATCCCGCACCGCGTCAAAAGTCTTGCCAAACAGACTCTTTTCCCCCGACACGCGGTATCGCCTGCTCACGTTCCGCAGTTCAAGCACAGGCTCAGCCAAGAAGCGTCGCCTCCCCTCGCAGATCGCAGCGCGAATAATGCTTCCCGGCGATCTGCCGCATCGCGGCGTCATTTTTGTACGCGCAGTCCGCCGCGTACGCGCAGCGCTCTGCAAAGCGGCAGCCGCGTATATCGCCGTACAGCTCCGGCACCCGGCCCGGAATGGAATACAGGCGCTTTTCCCGGCTGTCGTGGAGCCCCGGAACGGCCTGCATCAGCGCGCGGGTATAGGCGTGGGCGGGATCGGTAAGCAGTTCGTGCACCGGCGCTTCCTCCACGCACTGGCCCGCGTACATCACGACCGCCCTGTCCGCGAGCTCGGCGACGATGCCCAGGTCATGGGTGATCAGCAGGATCGCCATGCCGGTCTCCCGCTGCAGGCCGCGCAGCAGCTGCATGATCTGCATCTGAATGGTCACGTCCAGCGCCGTCGTGGGCTCGTCGGCGATCAGCAGCTTGGGCCGGCAGGCGAGGGCCATGGCGATCATTACGCGCTGGCGCATGCCGCCGGACAGCTGATGCGGATACTTTTTCATCACCTGCGCGGCGTCGCGGATGCCGGTGCGCGTGAGCAGCTCGACGGCGCGGGCCGAGGCCGCTGCCGCGTCCATGCGCAAATGCCTGCGCATGCCTTCGGTCATCTGTTTTCCGATGGTCAGCACGGGGTTCAGGCTGTACATGATATCCTGAAAGATCATGCCGATCTCCACGCCGCGCAGCGTATCCAGCGTTTCGGGCGTCATGGTCAGCAGGTCTTTTCCCTGAAAAAGGATCTTCCCGCCGGTCACCCGCCCCTGCCGCGACAGCAGGCCCATCACAGACAGCGCCGTTACGCTCTTCCCGCTTCCGCTTTCGCCCACCACGCCGAGGACTTCTCCCGGCCACACACAAAAAGAAACCCCGTCGACCGCGCGGGAAGCATCCTTCCCGCGGCCGAAGGTGATTTCGAGGTTGTCGATTTGCAGAAGCGGTTCCATCCTTTGTATCCTTTCGCGGGATACCCCGCGCCGGTCAGACCGGCGCGGGGCAAATCAGCGATCAGCGGCCGTTACCGCACATCCCATTCATGCACGTTGATGAAGGTGCCGAACACGTCGGGATTGGCGTTGATCAGGCGGTTGGAAACCACGCCAAGCTTGGCGATCACCCAGCCGGAAATGACGGGCGCGTCCTGCTGCATGGCGCGGTTGATGATCAGATACTGCGCGGCGACTTCCTTTTCGTCCGTCAGGCTCTGGCTCAGCGCGAGCGCTTCGTCCGTTTCGGGGCTGGTGTATCCGGTCCAGTTGCTCTGTCCGCCGATCAGCCAGGCGATATCGGTATAGGGATCGGCAGGCATCAGGGTGTATTCCACGCTGAGGATATCGTGCTCGCCGTTGGAAACAACCTCCATCAGGTTAGCCAGGTCGACCGTGCGGATATTGATTTTCAGGCCGATCTCCTCAAACATGGCGGCAAAATACTGCACGGCGTTGCCCCATACGCTTTCCTCCGCGCTCACATACCAGGTGAACTCGGTGGCGGCTCCGTCCGCCTTGGCTTCCTTCACCAGTTCCGCCGCTTTCCCGGGATCATAGGCCGTCACGCCCAGCTCTTCGCTGAAATAGGGAGACGCGGATACCAGGAAACCGTCCACCAGCTCGCCGCTGTCCCCCAGCAGCATCTGCTGCATGGTGACGCGGTCCATGCCGTACAGCAGCGCCTGACGGATCCGGACGTCGGGGATCTTTTCCACATTGACGAAAATCAGCTCGTTGGTAACGGGCGTACCGGGCACGCTGCGCACGTTGGTCAGCGCTTTCACCGCTTCGTAATCCTCCACGGGGATCGCGCCCATGGTCTGCTGCACCAGGTCGATCTCGCCGTTCATGATGCCGGCCAGCATTTTGGCGGGCGCGACGACGTTGATATTGAGATACTTGATCTTGGGCGCGCCCAGGAAATAGTTTTCATTGGCGGTATAATGTACGTAATGCTGCAGATCGAAATCCGAAATGAAATACGGGCCGCTGATCACGTCGGGCTTGTTGAACCAGGCATAGGACAGCAGCTCGGCGCGGGGCACGTCCCCCAGCACATGCTTGGGCAGCGTCAGCAGATACCGGCCAAAGTTGTTCTTGAAGGTGTTCAGCGCGGTGGGATACTTGGTTTCCACGGTCAGCGTCTTTTCGTCCACCACCTTGATGCCCTCGATGGAGGCGGCGTTCTCCTCGATCACGCCGTCGTCGCTGACGCCCACAACGGAATACATGGCCAGGCTGATGTTGGCGCACTGCGGATCAGCCGAAAGGATCAGCGTAAACTCCACGTCCTCCGCGGTCACGGGCGTTCCGTCGGACCATTTGGCGTCCTCCCGCAGCCTGATGGTGAAAAGCAGGTTATCCTCCGTGGTGATGGATTCAGCCAGCTGCGGAACAAACTGCAGATCGCTGTCGGCTTCCATCAGCGGCAGGAACACCAGCGAGGTCGTATACTTCACGATCTCGGTGGCGTCCATCGCCAGAGGATTGAGCGTGGCGATGGTGCTGGTCACGCCGATGGTGACCGCCTTATCCTCGGCGAATGCCGGGCCGGACAGCGAGGCGAGCAGGACGCAGGCCAGAAGAACGGCAATCAGCTTTTTCATCTTTCGTTTCTCCTTTATTTACTTTATAATAGCGGCTCTCTTCCGAGCCAGGGAAGCAAAGAAACGCGCTGCGGGCCACAGCGCGGCCGGATCGCATGTATACCGCGGATGATGGCCGGGATAGCCCCCGCCGGTGCCGACGCGGATGAACACGCCGGGGCAGGCCTTCAGGAATTCGCTGAAGTCTTCCGCGCCCATCGTATTTTCCTGAATCTCCGTTTTGAGTCCCGTTTCGCGGGCCGTTTCCCGGGCGGCTTCGCACAGGGCGGCGTCATTGATCACCGCGTCCGGCCCGCGCTCATATTCAAAATCGATCCCGCAGTCATAGGCAGCGGCGACGCTTTCGCAGATCCTTTCCAGCCGCCGGCGGACCAGCTCCCTGGTATCGGGGTTCAGCGTGCGCGCCGTGCCCTCCAGATATGCTTCCGTCGGAATCACGTTATACGTGTTTCCGGCTTCCACGTGCGCGACCGTGACGACCGCGTTGTCGAAGGGATCGACATTCCTGCTCACGACGGTCTGCACGGACTGCACCAGCGCGGCCAGGGCAGGGATGGGATCGACGCCCTTGTTCGGCTGGGCGGCGTGCGCGCCGCGGCCCCGGATCGTCACAGCGAAACGGTCGGACGCGGCCATCACGGGGCCTTCCTTGATCCCCAGCGTGCCGGCTTCAAAGTAAGGATAGCTGTGGATGCCGTAAAACTCCTCCACGTCGGAGAGCAGCCCCGTCGCCATCATCTGCGCTGCGCCGTCGACAGTCTCCTCCGCGGGCTGAAAAACTACACGGACGGCGCCGGCCAGGGAATCCTGCCGCTCCTTCAGCATCAGCGCCGCGCCAAGCATGCAGGCCGTATGAAAATCGTGGCCGCAGGCATGCATCTTTCCCTTTTCGCAGGAAGCGTAAGGCAGGCCGGTTTCCTCCGTGATCGGAAGCGCGTCCATATCGCAGCGCAGGCCGATCGTCCTTCCCGGCTTTTCGCCGCGGATCTCGGCGATCACGCCGGTCGCAAGGCCGGTATCGAGCATGGCGACGCCGTGCCGGCGCAGCTCCTGCTTTACGCGTTCGGTGGTCCGGAACTCCTCCAGCCCCAGTTCAGGATGCCTGTGCAGATCCTGATAAAACAGCACCAATTCCTGTTCCGTCATCGTTCCTCCAGCGCGGCTTGCGCGGAAATGGCGCGGACGCCGATTCCGAATAATAATTAAAGCAAGTATATAATACATTGTTTATAAAGTCAACAACGCAGGGGCTTGAGAGCGCATAAAAATGCCCCGCTTTTCAGCGGGGCTGAAAGTAAAGCCGGTCTGAGGTCAGCTGCCTGTCACTTCCAGTTTCGCGTCGGTCAGAACGGCGTTCTTCAGCACGCCGCGAAGCACGACCGACGTGCCGGTAGCGGGCACATCGCCGTCCGTGGAGAAAGAAGCGATCCAAGAGCCGTCGTAATAGGGATCCTGGAAGCTGAACGCATCGAAGATCCTGCCGTAGGCGAATACGGTTTTGCCTTCAAACTGGTCGGGGAAAGCCGTATAATTGATCACCTGCACGCGCTCGAGCGTTCCGCTCATGGTGGTCATGTCCAAATCCGCGGTCGTGCCGGTATATACGGATTTCACTTCCACCTTGGGATCGACGATCCAGTAACCGTCCAGCGCGTTGTCGTCGGCGGCAAATTTACCCTTAACGCGGATCAGCGAACCGTTGGCGGGAAGCGTGGAGGGATCGTCCACCTTGAGTTCCCATTGCCAGTCGCAGCACATCGTCTGATCCAGGTTTCCCCACACGTAATACCGCGTAAAGCCGCTGTAGGCATCCTGGATCGAGGTGAATATGCCGGTTTTATCCATCGTTTTTCCGTCATACTGCGATGCGTATCCGTTGTAGAAAATGTTCTGATACAAAACATATTCGGAGGAATTGAGCACCGTCGGAAGCGTATCCGTGGTCGCGGTCGTCTTTTGCTCCTCTCCCCCGCAGGCGCTCAGCATAAAAGCGACCGCAACCAGCAGCAGAACCATCAGAAAATGTTTTTTCATCGCAGTAAATCCTTTCCGTATATCCATCCTTCGATCAGGCGCGGCGCCGGATCGCCGAAATCAGGCAAAAGACGAAGTACCCGATCAGGTCGATCGCCACGATGGTGGAGCCCACGGGCGTGCCCGCGCCGCTTGCGACCAGGATGCCGAGCAGCGAACAGACCACCGAAAAGACGGCGGCGCAGATCGTGACCGATCTGAAGCTCTTGAACAGGCGCATCGCGCTCATTGCAGGGAATATGATCAGCGCTGAAATCAGCAGCGATCCGACCAGGTTCATGGCAAGCACGATGATCGTTGCGATCACCACGGCGATCAGCAGGTTGTACGCCGCTACCTTCGTGCCCGCTGTATGGGCAAAGCTTTCGTCGAAAGTGACGGCGAAGATCTTGTTGTAAAACACGACGAAGATCGCCACCACCGCGATGGAAAGCGCCACGCTGAGCCAAACCTGCGTTTGGGACAGCATCAGGATGGACGCCGATCCGAACAGCGTGGTGCAGACGTCCTTGGACAGATTGTTGGACGTGGGGAATTTGGTGAGCACCAGATAGCCCAGCGCCATGCCGCTGACCGATATCAGCGCGATGACCGCGTCGCCGCGGATGCGTCTGCTTTGCCCGGGACGCAGGAGCAGGATCGCGCACAGCATCGTGACGGGCAGCACGACGAACATGTTGTTGTTGGAGCTTAAACGAAGGATGCTGGCGATCGCCGTGGCCGCGAAGGTTACGCGGGAGAGGCCGTCGCCGATAAAGGAGAAGTTTTTCAGCACCAGTATGATGCCCAGCAGGGATGAGCTGAGCGATATCAGCGCGCCGACGATCAGCGCGTTCTGCACGAAATCATCCTGCAGGGACAGCGCGATCATTTCAAAGAAATCACTCATTGTTTGCCTCCGCCTTCCACATGCAGGAATCTGCGGCCGACCCCTGCCTGCAAATACTCCTGCGTGGAACCGAAGAACATCTCCTGCCCCACATGCAGGATATGATCCGAATACTGCACCGCCGCGCCGATATCATGGGAAACCATGATGATCGACACCTGATCTTCGCTGTTCAGCCGTTCGATCAGGCTGTACATTTCGGCGGTCACCTTGGGATCAAGCCCCGATACGGGCTCGTCCAGCAGCAGCAGCTTTCTGGTGGCGCAAAGGGCGCGGGCCAGCAGCACGCGCTGCTGCTGGCCGCCCGAAAGTTCACGGTAACAACGTTTGGCAAATTGCGTAATGCGCATCTTTTCCATGTTCTGACGCGCCAGTTCTTTTTCCTCGCGGCCGTAGAATAGCCTTTTCGCATGGCCCTGACAGCCGGAAAGGACGATTTCTTCTACTGTGGCGGGAAAATCACGCTGCGCCTGCGTCTGCTGCGGCAGATAGCCGATCTCGTTATTCCGCACGCCGTCGCCAAAGACGATTTCGCCGCTCAGGGGCCGCTGCAATCCGAGGATCGTTTTCATCAGCGTGGATTTACCCGAGCCGTTCTCGCCGACGATGCACAGGTAATCGCCCTTGTTTACGGTAAAATTGACGTTTTTCAGCACGACATGGTTTTCATAACCGATTTCAAGATTTTTGCACGCAAGCTGCGCCATAGTTTCACCTCAGTTCAACGCTTCGCGGAAAGCGTCCAGGTTTTTGGTCATAACGTCCAGGTAGGTTTTTCCTTCGGCCACGTCGGCTGAAGTCGTGCCCTGCATGGAATCAACCGCGACGATCTTTCTGTTCTGATCCTTGGATTCCCGCAGGATGGTCTCGGCGAAGCGGGTATCCGAGCCGTCGATGATCACCACGGCGGGCAGATGCAGTTCGTCGGCCTTTTCGCGCAGGAAGCGGATGGTGGAAATGCTGATATCGGCCGCGGCGCTGCAGCCGGGGAAGGCCGCGTAATAGCTCAGGCCGTAATCGTCGGTCAGATAGCGGAAGGGGAAGCGGTCGCAGAACAGCAGCGTTTTGTACGCGGCTTCGGCGGTCATCTGCGCGTACTGCTCATCCAGGGCGTTCAGCTGCGCGATATACGCTTCGGCGTTGGCCTGATAAAGGTCGGCGTTCGCGGCGTCCAGTTTCGCCAGCTCGTCCGCGATCGCGCGGCAGAGCGCCTGCGCGTTCCTGAGAGAAAGCCAGATGTGTTCGTCGCCGGCTCCCTCTTCCTCTTCTTCTTCCTCTTCGGTTTCCATGCCCTCCACGATCTGCTCGTCCTTGACGCTCTCGCCCAGCGCCTCCATCAGGCACAGCACGACGCGGTTTTCGTTCTTGCCCATGCGCAGCGCATCGTCCACCCAGGCGTCCGATTCGCCGCCGATGTAGATGAACAGATCGCTCTGATTGACCGTGCGGATATCGCTCACCGTCGGGTTGAAGTTGTGCAGATCCACGCCGCTGTCCAGCAGCATGGTCAGTTCGATTGCGTCGCTGTCGCCGATGATCTGACGCGTCCAGTCGAAAATGGGAAAGGTCGTGGCAACGACGCTCAATTTGCCCTCAGCCATTGCGGCCGGCACGCACGCAAGAGAAAGGAAAATGGCAATCGCGATCAGCAGGGAAATAGTTCTTTTCATGATGATACCTCCGTCTGTAACGAATTGAATGTTGAATTGAGCGGATAAAATAAAAGGCAACGTTGTCCGCGCCTCGAAAGCCGGACATACCTGCCTTTCCCGTTTTTTCAATTCAATCGTTCAGACGAATCTTCCAGTTTACGAGCGTGGGGAAAGAAAGCGCGACGCCTTTATCCTCCGCCGCGCGGCATCCTTCTCCGGCCGCCGCATTCCGCAGCGCCAGCACGGCTGCAATCAGAAAGACCAGGCCGTGCAGCATTTGCTCCACGCGCGCGATAACGCGGCACACCATGCAGCATTCATCCGCGCATACATGGTCGGCAGCCTGCACGATATAGATGGAAGAGAACAGCAATACAAGCATAAAAATGCCGCACGTCAGGCCGACGAGCAGGCGTTTGTTTCCGCTCCGCATACGCTGTTTCCTCCTTTCCGGACATTGCATCCGTATTTCTATCATATTTTATCACAGTTCGCGCAATTGTCAACCGTTCCCGCCGCGCATCGCCGCGCGCATCGCGTCGCGCTTTCCTTATTCCGCCTAAAAGCGGCCAGAACATACATTATTCACGCTTTTTGAATAAAAAAACATTATTGAAACAGGGCCGCTATTGACCTGCGCCCGCCGCGGCGGTACAATAATCCCGTCATATGAAGGCTGCAGGAAATATCCCCCCGGGGATAACCGAAGGAGTAAAACTCTCAGGTGCCGCTGTCGCGGCAGGGACTGCATCCGGACGACACTCTGGAGAATCCCGGGATCACCGGGTGCCGAAGGTGCAAAGCCCGAACGGGCTAATCTCTCAGGCAAAAGGACAGAGCTGCTTTCCCCCTGTGAAAGCGTTTGTGCCGTACCCGCTGAGAGAGTTCTGCCGAGGCGAACTCTTATTTTATTGGGAGGAAACAAGATGCAAGGATTTCTGGACGCGTTGATCAGCTTCAACGACAAGCTGAACGGCATCGTATGGGGCGTGCCCGCCCTGACGCTGCTGATCGGTACCGGCGTACTGATGACGGTATTCACCAGGTTTTTCCAGTTCAGCCGTTTCGGCCATATGTGGAAAAACACAATCGGCGGACTGTTCAAAAAGTCAAATATCCGCAAGAGCACAGATAAGCATTCCATATCGCAGTTCCAGGCGCTGTGCACGGCGCTGTCCGCGACCATCGGCACGGGCAACATCGCCGGCGTGGCCTACGCCATCACGATGGGCGGCCCCGGCGCCGTGTTCTGGATGTGGATCGCCGCGATCGTGGGCATGATGACCAACTACTCCGAAAACGTGCTGGGCATCTATTTCCGCCGCCGTAATGAAAAGGGCGAGTGGAGCGGCGGCGCGATGTATTACCTGAAGGACGGCGTGGGCCGCATGAAGTTCGGCAAGGTGATCGGCCCGGTGCTGGCCGTGCTGTTCTCGCTGTTCGCCATTCTCGCTTCCTTCGGCATCGGCAACATGGGCCAGCTGGTATCGATCTCCGAAAGCATCAGCACCCTGGCCGGCGGCGCGAACGCCAAAACGGTCTCGCTCATCACCGGCATCGTCGTTATGATCCTGGCCTTCCTGGTCATCATCGGCGGCCTCAAGCGCATCGCCACCACCAATGAAAAGATCGTGCCCTTCATGGCCGTTTTCTTCATTATCGGTTCGCTGGTCATCATCATCATGAATATCGCCAAGGTGCCCGCCGCCTTCGCCGCGATCTTCAAGAGCGCCTTCAACTTCAAGTCCGCCGCGGGCGGCATCGGCGGCGCGGTGATCGCCCAGGCCATGACGTGGGGCTTCAAGCGCGGCGTATTCTCCAATGAAGCCGGCCTCGGCTCCTCCGTGATGGTGCACAGCGCCTCCAACGTAAAAGAGCCCGTCGTGCAGGGGCTCTGGGGCATCTTTGAAGTGTTTGCCGATACCATCATCGTCTGCACCTGCACCGCCCTGGTGATCCTCACCACCGGCGTGGTCGACCTGGAAACCGGCGCTTCGCTGAGCGGCGTGACCAAGCTCGGCCTTGCGACCGAAGCCTTTACCGCCAAGTTCGGCACCTTCGGCGGCGTCTTCATCGCTGTCGCGGTATCGCTGTTCGCCTTTACCACCATCCTGGGCTGGAGCTACTATGGCAGCAAGGCGTGGGAGTACCTGTTCGGCACCAAGTCCGTGCTGGTCTATAAGATCATCTTCCTGGGCATGCTGCTGGTCAGCGCCACCATCGACGCCTCCGTCGCCATCGACTTCTCCGACACCTTCAACGGCCTGATGTCCATTCCCAACCTGATCGGCGTGCTGTGCCTCTCCGGTCTGGTCGTGAAAATCACCAAAAACTATACCGCCCGTAAGATCACAAAGACCGATCCGAACGCCGAGCCCATGTATTCCTTCGACCCCAAGACGCAGAAGGAGCAGGAAGCCCGGACGGATGAATAATGAAATATCCGTTATAAAACGGGATGGCAATGGGCAGCGCCCTTTGCCATCCCGCTTTTTTGCTTATACTATTCTCAGTATAAAAGATTATCAGATTTGGGATGGATTTTTCGTCCTGGCTAAGCTGAATGGAGGGAGGCGTAGCAGCGCTACGTTGACCG
>CACWLY010000013.1:0-17969 GCA_902761825.1 uncultured Eubacteriales bacterium | reverse complement strand
GTTGACCGGAATGAAGCAACGCCAAGACGGAAAAGACACCCAAAGATGATAAGATTTTAGATTGAGAATAGTATAAGACAGAAGAGAGAACGTTAGGGCCTACGCGGCCCTAACGTTTCCTTTTCAGTCATAATACACCCTTGATGTATTGTCTCTTATAAACCTAACAGATTTGGGATAGATTTCTGGCAAAGCGGAACAAAGGAAAACGCAAGACTGTATCAAAAGAATAGTATCAATATCGGCGCGGATATGGTATCATACCGGCGGAGGGATCGGCATGCTGAAACTATACGGCGAAAAAAGGATAAACCGGATCATGGACGGCTGCGGCGAATGGATCAAGAGCATTGAGGAGCGCTTCGGCCTTCCTTCCGCCGCGCTGAAAGCCGTTCTGCGTCAGGAGCTGTCGCAGATCGATCTGATCGATCTGGCGGCCGACCAGGCTGTGATCGCCTATTGGCGCTTCTATCGGCTGCTTGGTCGCGCTCCGCGCTTCGGCAAGCGCGACAGCTCCACCGGCTACACGCAGGTATTTGCCGCCACCGCGATCGATTCGCTCAATTTCGCCTTCGACCGTCAGCTGACCGACGCCCGTTCTCTGGGGCTGTTCATCGACCATAAGCTGCAAAAAACGAATCCTTCCGACCTGCACATGATCTGGCAAATGCTGCACCGCGACCGCTTCTTCAACCTGCTGTGCGCCGCGCTCACGCTGATCGCCGCGGCAGATGAAATGAACGGAACGACCGATTTTTCGCGCTATACCCCCCTGCAATGGCAGCTGACCTTCTCCAGATACAACGCAGATACGCGCCGGATCACCCGGTACGGGCAGCAGGCTTACTCCGGCTATCAGTCCTATTTATGACCTTCCGGCAGGAATGCCGAACCATTACAGATCAAAGCGGTACACCATGACCTCGCGCTTGCCCTCGCGGTACATATCGTTATCCGCAGGCAGCGCCGCCGTCTGAAGATACCGTCCGCCCGCAAGCTGACAGGTTCGGGAAGAAGCAGCGTTGGCCGGATCGCAGGTGATGATCGCGTATCCCAGGTCATGCCTCCGCGCGAGCTCAAACAGCAGCCTGCACGCTTTCGCCGCATAGCGATGCCCCCTGTACGGCGCTTCGATCCGATAGCCGATATTTCCACCGTAATACAAGCGCCTGCTGTGTCCGATGCGCAGGTCGCAGACGCCGGTTTTCGTTCCGTCCGTCAGACAGATATCAAAATGATAGGTGGGAACCCAGTCCTTTTCGGGATCGCCCTGCACCGTATGGCTGAGCCGCAGGCAGATCTCGCCGTCGGTCAGGCGCAGGCTCTCCTCGGGCAAAAAGTCGAACGGCTCGTTCAGCATTTCGATCCACCCGTCGTAATACCGTTCGGCAAACTCCGTCGCGCTTCTGATCTCGTCCCGCGTAAACCTGGTCCATCGGGGCGCGGCGACCCATTTATCCTCCTTGTCGTCCCTGCGATGGATAACGGCGATTACTTCTCCGTCAAATGAATCGATGGGTTTGTCTATGCCCAGCACGTACGCGTCCTGTTCCTCCCCGTCCCCGGCAGCAAAGCCGGGCACATAGCCGTAATTGACCGTATACAGCATATCGGGATAATCGGGATGCCGCGACCCGAGCGGACGGTCGATGATCACATGCACGTTTTTCATAATTATCCTCATACAGCAAAAGCCGCTGAAAATCAGCGACTTTTGATCGTCGTGGCATTACTTTTTACGGCGCAGATAGGCGGGAACGCCCAGATCATCCTTTTCGCTGCCGACCGGCTCGTTGGCCTTCTGCGCGGGAGCGGCCTGATTCGCCGGAGCCTGATACTGCGGCGCGGCATACTGCGGAACGGCATTCTGCTGCGGCATGTTGAACTGCGGCGCGGCGTAGGTGGGGATGAACGGGGAATTGACGGCCGGACGATTGGCCATGGGCCGCGCCGCCGTCGGCGCGAACGCGTCGGCGTCGTAAGCGTTGAGCGGAGCGGGCGCGTCCTCGCCCGCAGGCTCGGATACCGGGCGGTTTTCATACGGATTGACCGCCGCGCTCGCCATGCCGTAAGCGCCGGCCACAGGCCGCGTTCCGGGGCGCTTGCCCTTGGGCTCGCGCGTGGGGAAGGGCGTCTTTTCAAAGCCGGTGGCGATCACGGTGATGCGCACCTCGTCGCCCAGGTTTTCATCAATGTTTGCGCCGAAGATGATGTTGGCCTCGCTGTCGGCCGCCTGCATGACCAGGCTTGCGGCTTCGTTGACATCCATGATGTTCATATCGGAGCCGCCCGACACGTTGATCAGCACGGCGCGCGCGCCGTCGATCTTGGTCTCAAGCAGCGGGCTGCTGATGGCTTCCTTGGCGGCGGCCACCATGCCGTTCTCGCCGCTTCCGACGCCGATGCCCATATGCGCCATGCCGCCGCTTTCCATCACGGTGCGCACGTCGGCGAAGTCCAGGTTGATGACGGCGGGGACGGCGATCAGATCGCTGATGCCCTGAATGCCCTGGCGCAGCACGTCGTCGGCCTTGCGGAAGGCTTCCAGCATCGTGGTTCCCTTGCTGACCACCTGCAGCAGGCGGTCGTTGGGGATCACGACCAGTGTATCCACGCTCTGTTTGAGCTCGTTGATGCCGATATCGGCGTTCTTCATGCGCTGCTTGCCCTCAAACAGGAAGGGCTTGGTGACCACGGCGATAGTCAGGCAGCCCAGCTCGCGGGCAATCTCGGCTACGATGGGCGCAGCGCCGGTCCCGGTGCCGCCGCCCATGCCGGCGGTCACGAACACCAGGTCGGAGCCCTTCAGCGCTTCGGCGATTTCTTCCCGGCTTTCCTCAGCCGCGCGGCGGCCGATATCGGGCACGGCGCCCGCGCCGAGGCCTTTGGTCAGCTTTTCGCCGATCTGGATCTTGACGCCGGCCTTGGAGGTGCCCAGCGCCTGACGGTCGGTATTGACCGCGATAAAATCCACGCCGCGAAGGCCGGCATCCACCATGCGGTTCACAGCGTTGTTGCCGCCGCCGCCGCAGCCGACAACTTTAATCGAAGCAAAACTCTGTTCCTGTTCCATTTGGAGCTCCAGCATAATGACCCTCCCGGTTATACTCTATATTGGTATACGGCAGCGCGTCAGCCGCCGAACAGATTACTGAAGAACGCTTTCAGTCCCCGGCTGGCGTTTTTGTTGACCAGCGTGTCGATGGTCACATCCAGCACGCCCAGCGCGCTCGTATAGATGGGGCTGGACATCTTGCCGGTCTTGCGCGGCAGCTCCCGCACGGGACGATCGAGCACCGTGGAGAAAAACTCGCGCGCTCCGCGGTTGATCGCCAGGCCGCCGCCGGTCAGATAGGCCACCGACCAGCTGCCGAGACGGACGCCGCTTCCCTTGATGGCGTCGCGCACGGCTTCGGCGATTTCCTCCACGCGGGGCTCGAGCACCTCGGATACTTCCTTGCGGGTGAAGGTCTTGTTGATGCCGTCGCGGTCAGGCTCTGTAAAGCCCTCTTCCCCGGCGGAAACGCCGAATACGTACGCCTTTTTGATGTTCTCGGCGGAATCCAGGGGAATATCCAGACCGTAGGCCAGATCGGCGGAAATGTTCCCGCCGCCCATGGGGATCACCTGATGGAAGACCAGCGCGTCGCCCTCAACGGCCATGACCTCGGTGTTCAGATATCCGACGTCCACCAGGATCGCGGTATGATCGCGCTCCTCGTCGGGGATAAACAGCATAGCCTGTCCCACCGGCGCGGAGAAAAAACTGTTGACCACGATATTCATCGCGCGGAAGCGCTCGCTGACGTCGTCCAGGAAGAACTGATCGGCCACCACGAAGGAGACCAGCGCGCGCAGGCTGCTGCCGCGCATGCCCATGGGCTCCAGGGTCTTTTTGCCCTCGTCCACCATGAACCAGGCGGGGCTGCGGTGGATGATCACGCCGCGCACCGGCCCGAGCTCGTCCACGGCGCCGCGGAAAAGGTCTTCTATATTGCGTTCGGTCACATGGGGATCGGCCCCCTGCAGATCGAGCCTTGTTTCCACCGTGTATACGCGCGAAAACTCGCCGGGCACGCCCACGCTGACCTCGCGGATGCGCACGCGTCCCTGCTCTTCCGCCTCATGCACGGCTTTCGCGATGGCTTCGTTGAGCACGCCGGGATCATTCCATTGACCGTCGGCAAAGCCGGCATAGCCCGCAAAACCTGCGCCGACGATATCACAGCGCTGACGGCCGCTGGTTTCTCCCACCAGGGCTACGATTTTACTGGTGCCGAAGTCGATTGCCGTAACAGTGTTTTTCATTTCGCCCTTCATCCCCTAAATAGTCATTCGGCGCAGACGCCGTAACCGCATGGCAATACGCCGAATGCGCACAATGTCATCAGGATACTTAATTGTAACCTTTTTGTGATAATTTGGCAAGTGTTTATCCGGGCATTGGGCACATTTTTTGAAACTTTTTTCGTAAAAATTACATATTTGCGTCATTGAACGGGCCGATACGACGCCTGACCGGGAACGGTGGCCTCGATCATGCCGCCAATCTTTCCCATGGCGCGAAGCTCCTTCACCACGGCGCGCACCGTTCCGATTTTTGCGCGCGCGTCCTCCGCGCTGCCGATATTGGCGGTGTACCCATCCAATGTCACAAGGTATATGCTGTCCAGTGAAGTCACGTTCAATTCGGAGATCTGGTCCGAAACGCCCTGTATTTCCAGCTCGTCCAGCAGCAGTCCCACGGTTTCGAGCTGGCTTTCGTCCACGCAGACGAGCGGCGCGCCGAAGCGTATATCGCGCACATTGAGCCCGGTCACATTGATGCATCCGTTATCCAGGCGGATGCTGTTGCTGCTCTCCAGCACCATCCCGTCCCGGGACACGATATACTGAACGCCCATATACAGGACGTTGGCCTGTCTGCGGCGCTCCTCCACATGCAGGATCAGGCTGTTGGGCCAGATCTTTTCCAGCCCGACAAACCGCAGATACCGGTCGTCCTCTATGTTCTGCCGTATCTTTTTTTCGTTCAGATTGAAATATGTGGTTTTGTTTGTAATGCCGGCCTGCTGGAGCACGCGCTCCCTCGTATAGGTATACAGGCCGGTCACCTCGGCGTTTTTGATGCGCACCCAGTCGCCGCGCGCCAGCGCTGCGGCCGCCGTCAGCATCAGGATCACCGCGATCACGGTGATCAGCCCGCGACGGGAAGGCCGCGGCGCGAAGCCGTAGCTTTCATTTGCCGGTTTATCCTCGCTCTCCTGTTTTTGCGGAGGCGGCATATTGTCGAAAGGATTTTCATCAAACGGGTTTTCCATTGTTCTTCTCCAAACAGATTAGTCCGTCAGCGAAACGCGCCGGATATCCGCGCCGAGGCGCGAAAGCGTATCCTCCATTTTCGCGTAGCCGCGGTCGATCAGATGCACGTCGGAGATCACCGTCTCCCCCTCGGCCGCAAGCGCCGCAAGCACGAGCGCCGCGCCGCCGCGCAGATCGCGCGCCCGGGCATGGATGCCGTTCAGGCGTTCCACGCCCTGCACGAGCGCCGCGCGTCCGGCCACCCGGATATTAGCGCCCATGCAGTTCAGATCGCCCGCCAGGGCGAAGCGGTTCTCAAACACGTTTTCCACGATCACGCTGCTGCCCCTGGCTACCGAGGCCAGCGCCATCATCTGGCTTTGCATATCGGTGGGAAAGCCCGGATGCGGCTGCGTCTGCAGCGTGTCAAAGGCGCGCAGGCGAGCAGGAGCCCGAAGGCTGACGCTGTCCGGCGTCTCCTCGATCCGGCAGCCCATTTCCCTCAGCTTCTGCGTTACGGCGGTCAGGTGGCGGGGTTCCGCGCCGCGCAGCGTTATTTCGCCGCCGGTGATCGCCGCCGCGCACAGATAGGTGCCCGCCGCGATGCGGTCGAACATCGGCGAAAAGCTCACGCCGCGCACCTTGCTGACGCCGTCGATCACGACGGTGGCCGATCCGGCTCCCTGCACGCTGCCGCCCATCGCGTTGATGTATGCCTGCAGGTTTTCTATTTCCGGTTCCCGGGCGGCATTGCTGATCGTCGTTCTGCCCGGCGTCAGCACAGCGGCCATCATCACGTTCTCGGTCGCGCCCACGGAAGGATAATCCAGATGGATATCCGCGGCGTGCATCCGGCTGCCGTCGCAATGCAGCACGCCGCCCGCCTCCCTGATTTCCACGCCCATGCGTTTCAGTCCGTTCAGATGCAGGTCGATGGGCCTCAGCCCGATCTCGCAGCCGCCGGGATAAACCACGGCCGCTTTGCGCAGCCTGCCCAGGATCGGGCCCAGCAGAAAAATGGACGAACGCACGCGCTTGCTCAGCTTTTCGGGCATTTCGCCGGAAATGATCCGGCTTCCGTCAATGACCAGGCTGTCGTCCCGCCACCGGGATTCCACGCCCAGGCAGCGCAGGATGCCGCGCATGCTTTCCACATCGACGATCCGGGGACAGTGAACGAACGTTGAGGGCGTATCCGCGAGGATGGCGGCGGCCATCATGGGCAGCACCGCGTTTTTGGCCGCGCCGATAACCGTCTCGCCCGATATTCTTTCGCCGCCGCGCACTAAAAGAGGCGTAGCAGCGCTACGTTGACCGGAATGAAGCAACGCCAAGACGGAAAAGACACCCAAAGATGATAAGATTTTAGATTGAGAATAGTATTAAACGGCCCTTTCGCAGGTCCGGCTGATGGAAAGCAGAACGCCCACCGCCGCCATGGTGATCGAAAGCGACGTGCCGCCCGCGCTGAAAAACGGCAGCGGAAGGCCGGTTGTCGGCAAAACGCCCGTAACGACGCCCATATTGATAAAGGCCTGCACCGTGATCATGCTGGTGATCCCCGCCGCCAGAAGGCAGCCGAAACGGTCCGGACAGGTCAGGGCGATGCGCATTCCCGCAAAGAGGAAGGCGATGAACAGCAGTATCACGGCAGCGCATCCGAAAAGCCCGAAATCCTCGCCCACGATGGCAAAAATGAAATCGCTCTCAGGGTAAGGAAGATACGCGTACTTCTGCCGTCCCGCGCCAAGGCCCATGCCGAACAGGCCGCCCGAGCCGAAAGCGATCAGCGACTGGGAAAGCTGATATCCTTCGTCGCTCATTTTGGCGAACGGATCGGTAAAGGACAGCAGCCTTTCCCTGCGGTAAGGCGCGCTCCAGGCGTAATACGCCCCGACGGCCAGCCCTCCCGCGCCGAGCACCGCCATATGCTTCCACTTCGCGCCCGCCAGCATGACCAGGATCACGCTGACGATGACGATGCTGCCGGCCGTACTCAGATTGGGCTGCTCCAGGATCAGGAGAAACGCGACCCCGGGAGCCGCAAGCACCGGCAGGATGCCGCTGAAAAAGCTGCGCACGCGCTTTCCCCTGGCCGCCAGCGCCAGGGACACGAAGAGCACGATGGCATACTTCGCCAGTTCGCTTGGCTGGAAGGAAAGCGGCCCCAGCCTCAGCCAGCGGCGCGAGCCGTTGACGTACACGCCAACGCCGGGGATGATCACCAGGATCAGCAGCACGGCGCTGACGCCCAGCCCGGCCCACGCCACGTTATGCCGTCCCCAGAACCAGAAGGGGACGCGGGATGTAAAAAGCATGGCCACAAAGCCTATGGCCATGCCAAACAGCTGCTTTTTGACTTCGGACAGTGCATCTCCGCTGTCCTGCGCGTTGTAATAGGTTGCGCTGAACAGCGTTACCAACCCCATCATCAGAAGCAGCCCTACGATCACAGGCAGGGTCTTATCCACCGGCCTGCGCTTTCTCTTTGGCAGGACGACGGTATCAGTCATGCCTGCGTTCCTTTCGGAAGAGAAATTGGATTATTGCAGCTCGTTCACGAGCTGTTTGAACACGCGTCCGCGCTGTTCGTAATCGGTGAACTGGTCGAAGGAGGCACAGGCGGGCGACAAAAGCACGTTGCCGCCAGACTGGGCCAGCTTACGGCACAGTTTAACCATTTCCGGATAAGAATCCGCATGGTCGATCGCGGTGTACCCCGCGCTCAGCAGGGCTTTTTCGATCTGCGGCGCGGTTGCGCCGCACAGGACGACCCGGGCGATCTGACCGCTGACGATGATTTCCCGCGCCAGAGCGTCGAAGGGAACATGCTTGTCAGAGCCGCCCAGGATCAGTACCGTGGGTGCGCGCATGGTCTGCACGGCTTTGATCGTGGAGTCCACGTTGGTACCCTTGCTGTCGTTGTACCATTTGACTCCGTCCAGTTCGCGCACAAACTCGATGCGGTGCTCCACACCCTTGAAGGTACGCAGCACATGTCGGATCACAGCCGTGGGAACGCCGGAGGCGTAGGCCATCATGGCCGCGGCCAGCGCGTTTTCCGTGTTGTGGGGGCCGGGGATGTACACCTCGTCCACACCGCAGACCGGCTTTTCTTCGTCCTTCCAGCGGAGGGTGATCCTGCCCTCCTTCACAAAAGCCCCTTCGTTTACCTCCCGTGTGCGGCTGAACCAGGCAATCCTGCCTTTCAGCCCTTCCGCCATCGCGCGGCATGCCGGATCATCGTAATTCAGCACAGCCGTGTCCGCACCGCACTGACGGTCAAATATATGCCGCTTTACGGCGGTATAATTCTCCATCGTGTAGTGGCGGTTCAGGTGATCTTCCGTAATGTTGAGCACGGCCGCTACCCGGGGATGGAAGGTGTCGGTGGTTTCCAGTTGGAAGGATGAAACCTCGCACACCAGCATGTCCTCCGGACGGCTGAGCATCGCGGCGGCCGACAACGGATAACCGATATTGCCGGCCACATACGCGATTCTGCCCGCAGCGCGGTAGATCTCGCCCAGCAGGGAAACAGTAGTGGTTTTGCCGTTGGTTCCGGTCAGGGCCACCAGAGAACCATCGGCCAATTGTGAAGCAACCTCAAGCTCGCCCGTAACGGGGATGCCTTTGTCTTTTGCGGCGAGCACGATCGGGGAATCGATGGGAACGCCCGGGCTGATCAGCAGCGTATCGCACCGCTCCAGCAGCGCGGCGGGATCTTCTCCCAGATGCCATTCGCAGGGCAGTTCCCTGAGCGAGCGTATTTCTTCGCCCAATTGTTCTTCGGTTTGCGACGGCGACGCCGCTGCGGGCCATGCCCAGCACCAGCACGCGCCGGTTGTTCCAGTACGAACGGTCGGTCATAGTTTCACCACCGATTCAGGTATTTAACGCATTCAGAACCATTTCAGCATGGATACGACGGCGATAGCCGACAGGATCAGCGTCACCGCGCCGTACATGCGCACGATGGCCGTCTCCTTCATCCCGCACATTTCAAAATGATGGTGGATGGGCGACATTTTGAAAATGCGCTTGCCGTGGGTCAGCTTGAAATAATAGCGCTGCATGATCACGGATACCGAGCTCATGACGCAGGTAAAGCAGATAAGCAGCAGCAGGAACTCGATTTTGAGCACCACCGCGATGCCGACCATCACGGCGCCGATGAACATGCTGCCGGTATCGCCCATAAAGATCTGGGCCGGATAATGATTGAAGCGCAGGAAGCCGATGGCCGCGCCGGCCATCGCGAACGCCAGGATGCCGCACAGCGCGTTGTTCTGCCCGTCCTTCATGAGGAAGGCGATCACGCCGAAAGCCGCCATGCCCACCGCGGTCACGGTGGAGAGCAGGCCGTCCAGGCCGTCCTGCAGGTTGGAGCTGTTGGTCATGAACAGCACGGTCAGCGTGATCAGCGGGATATAGAAGATTCCAAGGTCCCAGGTTTTGCCGGTGAAGGGGATGATCACGTCGCTGCCCACACAGAAGTAAGCCCACACAGCGAACACCAGGCCGATCGCTATCTGGCGCACGATCTTCTGCTTTGGCCTGAGCCCCTCGTGATCCTTCTTCACGTCCTTGATGTAGTCGTCCGAGAAGCCCACCAGCAGCATGCAGGCGACGGTCAGGAAGAGAAGCGCCCACAGCGCGTTGTGAAGCGACCAGAAAGCCTGGCCGCCCGCCGCCGCCCGCCAGACCAGATACAGCGCGACGGTGCTGACTACCGTGACCGGCCCCATCACGATGCCGCCCATGTTGGGCGTGCCTTTTTTGTTCAGATGGGATTGAGGGCCCAGTTCATACATGGTCTGACCGAATTTGAGGGCCTTGAGCTTCAGGATGCACCCCGGCATCAGGGCCAGCATCAGCGCCGCCGCGAGCGCGGCAGCCACAATCATGTACAGCATGAATCCATTCTCCTTTGGTTATTGCAGGGGCTTGTCCGGCCGCATTTCCTCCAGGAGCTCGCGGACGATGACCTTTTCATCGAAGGGACGCTTGACGCCCCGGATCTCCTGATAGGTCTCGTGGCCTTTGCCCGCAAGCACCACCAGGTCGCCTTCCCGGGCCATGTTCAGCGCGTAACGGATGGCCTCCCGGCGGTTTTCGATCACGGTATATTCGCCGTTTGTGTGGCGGATTCCTTCCTCGATGGCCGCGAGGATCGCCATGGGATCCTCGTTGCGCGGGTTGTCGCTCGTCAGTATGCAGTAGTCGGCCAGCTTTCCGCCGATCTCCCCCATCATGGGCCGCTTGCCGTGATCGCGGTCGCCGCCGCAGCCGAACAGGGCGATGACGCGGCCCCTCGTAAAATCGCGCACCGCGGTCAGGATGCTCTCCAGCGCTTCGGGCGAATGCGAATAATCGAGCAGCACCTTATACGGCGTATTCGTTTCCAGCATTTCCGCCCGTCCAGGCACCGCGCGCACGCTCTCCAGGCCCCGCACGATTTCATCCAGTCCGATCCCCAGCGCAAGGGAGGCGGCCGCGGCGGTCAGCGCGTTGTACACGTTGAAAATGCCTGTCATCTGCAGATGGACCATCCGCTCTCCCTGCTCCAGCACGCAGATGCGGAAGGTGACGCCGTTTTCGGATATTTCGATATCCCGGGCGTAGAGCTCCGCGTTGGTGCTGATCCCGTAGCGCAGATAGGGCACCGCGATATCCCGCATGATCCGCAGGGAGGTTTCCTCATCCACGTTGAGCGCCGCCTGGCGGATATAGCGGGGCGTAAAGAACGCTTTTTTCGCTTCAAAATAGCGTTCCATCGTTTCAAAATAATCCAGATGATCCTGCGACAGATTGGTATAGCAGCCCACATCGTACAGGATGCCGTCGATCCGGTGCATATCAATCGCGTGCGCCGATACCTCCATGACCACCGCGTCCACCTTTTCATCGGCCATCCGGCGCAGCAGGCCCTGCAGGTGATGCGCTTCGGGCGTGGTCATGTCGCCGTGAATGAAGGTGCCGCCGATCATGTTTCCCGTCGTGCCGATCAGACCCACCTTCATGCCCGCCGCCTCCAGGATCGCCTTGATCAGATAGCTGGAGGTCGTCTTGCCCTTCGTGCCGGTAATGCCGATCATTCTGATACCGTCCGCGGGATGCCCGTACAGCGCCGCGCACATCGGCCCCAGCGCCTCGCGCACGTTCCGCACGCGAAGCTGCGGAATATCCAGCGGAAGGAACCGCTCGACCACCAGGGCGGACGCGCCGTTTTCCACCGCCTGGGCCGCGAAATCATGGGCGTCGAACCGGGCGCCGGAAATGCAGAAAAACAGGCCGTTTTCCTGTTTTTCGCGACTGTTGATAAAGGGCACGGCCACCTCGCCGTCGCCGCGGATCTCCAACGTTTCACGCGCGCATTCGCGCGCAAGCTCGCTCAGCTTCATGCCGTTTCTCCTTACATAACGAATGGACATTCTGATCGCAGGCGCGGTCATGGCATCGAAAAAAGCACCTTTACCGTGCTTCCGCGGGCCGAAAACATGCCCGCCGCCGGACTTTGCCGCACAGCGACGCCCGATCCTTCCAGTTCCATTTCAAATCCCCGCGCACGCAGCGCGCGGCTTGCTTCCACCACGCTCATTCCCCTTACGTCGGGCACGGCCGCCATGACCTCCGGCGTGGCTGAATCCTGATCCGAAGTATACAGCATCACCTGTCCGCCCGACGCCAGCTCGGTCCCGGCCGGGGGCATCTGGTCCGTGACCGTATCGCTGACGCCGTCCGTTTCCCATTTGAACGGGACCGACCGCAGCACCCTGGCCGCTTCCTCCAGCGTCATGCCGGTCACGTCGGGCACCTTTTCCTTTTTCTGATCCCCGCCGCCGGATTTCTGATATCCCAGATATTCCAGCGTATCCGCGATGATCTGCCTGGCGTACGGGGCCGCCGTCGTGCCGCCGTAATCGACCGGGACGTCGGCGGCGTTTACGATGACGAGCACCGCGAAACGCGGGTTTTCCACCGGCGCGAAGCCGATAAAAGAACCGATGTGCACGCTGCCGGACACCTTGCCGTCAATATACACCTGCGCGGTGCCGGTCTTTCCGCCCACCCGATAGCCTTCGATGTAGGCGTTGTGCCCGCCGCCCGAGGCGACCACCTGTTCCAGCAGCCCGCGCATGGTTTCGCTCGTTTCCGGTTTGATCGGAACCGAAACCACCTGAGCGGCCGTTTTCTGGATCGGATCGCCCTTCTCGTCCAGCACGGCGGCGACGATATAAGGCTTCATCAGTCGCCCGCCGTTGACCACCGCCGAAAAGGCCGTGATCAGCTGGATCGGCGTCACCGCGACGCTCTGTCCGAAGCCGATGCGGGCAAGATCGACATTTTTCACGTTGCGGCTGTTGATCAGTATGCCCGCGCTCTCGCCCGGCAGGTCGATCCCTGTCCGCACACCCAGGCCGAACGCCCGCAGATACTGGTACATTCGCTCCGCGCCGAGCCTCAAAGCCAGCTGAACGAACACCGGGTTGCAGCTGTTCTGCAATCCTTCGGCCAGCGTCTCGTGGCCATGGCTTTTCTTCCAGCAGCGGATGGTGTCGCCGTCCACCTTGATGGAGCCCGAGCAGTTGAACGTATCGGAAACCGTCGTCACGCCGGCGTCCAGCGCCGCGGAGCAGGTCAGGCTCTTGAAGGTTGAGCCCGGCTCGTAGGCGTCGCTGACCGCGGTGATACGCATGAGTTCGGTCAGCGCTTTCACATTATCGCGGGGCGGCGCGTTGGGGTCGAAATCGGGCTTCATGCACAGGGCCAGGATCGCGCCGGTATGAACGTCCATCACGATCGCTTCCACGGCCTTCGCGTGATTTGCCGCGATGCATTCGCGCATTGCGCGCTCGGTAAAGCCCTGGATGCTGCTGTCAATGGTCAGCTGCAGCGTGTTTCCCTGCTGGGGCGGCACATACGTCGTTTTTCCGTCCGGCATAAAGCGGGCTTTCCGGTCCACCTCGGTCAGAAGCAGCCCGTCTTCCCCCGCCAATACGGTTTCGTAGAGCTTTTCCAGGCCGGACTGCCCCACGCTGTCAATGTTGGTCAGCCCCAGCGCCTGGCAGAGGAACGCCCCGTTCAGGTAAACGCGCCTGGTATCCTCCGAAAAGGACAGGCCCCGGAGCAGCTCCGGTCTTTGCGCCCGCATGGCGCGCAGCGTGTCGACGGTTTCCCGGGAGACCTGCCGCCGGAGCTGCACGGACGCGTAGCCCTTGCTGCCAAGCTTTCTGACCAGCTGATCCCGGTCGGTCTCCAGCACGGGGGCGACGGCGTCGGCAAAGGCCTCGTCGTCGGGCACCGCCCGCGGATCGACCGAAACGATATAGGCCGTGGTGCTCAGCGCCAGCGTATCCCCGTTCCGGTCCACGATGCTGCCCCGCCGGGCAGCCACCTTGCCTTCCTGCGTCCACTGCCGCACGCCGCGGGCCGTGAGCGCTTCCCCTTGAATAACAGTAAGGCTGACGATACGCACCGCGATCGCGCCAAAGAGCGCCACCAGCACGATCATCAGCTTGGATATTCTCTTTCGTATCAGGAGTTCTGCGCGCATTCATGATCCCCCTCATGCCGCGCGCCCGCCGCATCGTCTACGGATGCTGCAACGCCCGCTCCTGTCCGGCGGCGAGGGAGTGAACCGCCGTACCGGGCCGGGTTTCGGGCGCGTAGATTTCAATGGGCTCTTTGCCCTCGCTGTTGATCATCCCCAGCCGCTGGGAAGCCTCATAACGCAGGCTATTGGGCTCCTGGGCCTTGGCGATCTGCTCCTTGAGTACGATGATTTCCCGATCCAGCGTCTGGATCTCATTGTAAATGGACTGGCCTTCCTTGTATATGCCGGCGCGCTTCGATAAAGCCGATATATACAGCATGCCGAGAATAAACAGGGCGACGGTCACCGCGACGATCACCGTCTTCATGGAGATGCGCATGGCTTCATGCCGCGCTTTGACCGGCGCGGTATAGGTGGGACGGCCATCGTAATCGGCATGCGCGTCGGCGTCCGGCACATAGACGTGGCTGCGGACGTTCATGCGCTCATACGGGCTTTTCTGACGGCCGGCCGTCACGTAAGGCATGTTGGGATTTCTTGCCAGCGACATACCGATCATTCTCCTTTCCCTGTTGATTCAGCTTTTTCTTCAGTGTCTTCCCGCGATTTCGGCCTCGAAGGCCAGGATGTCCGGAATATCCAGCTCGAGCTGCTCTTCCTCTTTCTGCGCGTCTTCCGCGCGCATCACGCGGATATGCGTTCCCGCGCCGCTGACCTCCACGTCCTTGGCGTCCTCCAGGAAGCGGCTGCGCAGCTTCTGCGGAAGCAGCACGCGTCCCTGTCCGTCGCATTCGCAGTCGTCATATGTATATTTGGAAAAAAGGTTTACGATGCGCTCCATGCGCATATCCTTTTCCATCAGCTCCAGCAGGGAGCAGTAATACAGCTCCCATTCGTGCCTGGGAAAGAGCGCGATGGCCTTGAAATCGGGCGTCATGCACAGGTAGAACTTTTCGCCCAGCGACTGGCGGAACGCAGCGGGCACGATCATGCGCCCCTTCGCGTCCAGGCCGTGAATATAGGTGCCGCGGAAACCGCGGTGCAGCAGATGACGGTATTTGTCCAGCAGTGCGGACTGCGCCGGGGTCAACGATTCGCTGCGCGCTTCATCCACACTGCTCGCCTCCTTTTTTACCACAAAGTTGCACTTTCTGGAACTGTTCACCATTATAAACCACTTTTTTGGGACAGGCAAGCCCAGTGCAAAATCTTTGGGCAAAAAAAATGTTACAATTTTGAAATATTTGTTTTCTTTTAGGAATATATGTTCGCATTCATGTTGCTTTTTCGCAGAAAAAAGCGGTTTTTCAGCCTTCTGTTCCGATTGAATTTATCTATATTGCACATTCATATACGTATGTTTTTATTTATATTATACATATTTTGACTTCATAAAAACTTAATTTTTCTTTGGCTGATCCGCTTCTTTTTTTGTCATTTTCGCAATTGTTTGAAGACGGAACCGTTCGGATAATCCCGTTCCGCCAAAACGCTGTAACGATTTCATTACAAATTTACGGAGGATGAAGAAAGCTCGGATTTTGGCCGGCAAATCCCACCGTATGACTTTTTTTGCGCGCCGCTTCGACGCTTCGGAGCGCGCGAACGCACTATCCTGTATACATCAACAGGACGGAGCGTGACGAATGTGTATGAAGCGTTGAGCGCGGGCGTGCAAAGAAGCAGAAGGCGCAGCCGCGTGCATTTCCGCTTTCTTCTGCGCGAAAAAGGCGCGGCGGTCATGGAGCCCGCCGCGGAGATTTTTTTGTTTTTCTTCTTATGTCTCAGCGAATGCTTTCAGCTCCCCTCCCCCTTCGCCATCTGCGCTTTATCCGCCTATCTGCTCTGCCGGAAAGGGCTGATCTGCCCTCTGATCGGCATTCTGGCAAGCCTTGGGCTTCGCCTGATCTGGGGGAGCGATCCGGATACCTGGCAGTATATCGGGCTTGCGGCGCTGCTGCTTTCGCGCCTGTTTCCGCCCCGGGCGATCTGGTCGGCCAGCGTGTATTCCGCCTGCGCTCTGTCCCTGCGGCTGTTCGCGCTGATCATCGCGCCTGCCACGCAGGAAGCCCTGATCCTCTGCACCGTGTCGCTGCTGGCTGGCGTACTGTGCACGCCGGCGATCTGTCATGCGGTTCAGATGGCGGAGCAGCATCGCGCGCGGCTGCACGTGGATGATCTGCTCTGCGCCATCGTTCTATGCGCGGTACTGCTCAGCGGCGCGGGACGGGTGGCCGTCGGCATCGTCAACATCGGCTTCGCGCTGTCCGGCTTCGCCATCCTGCTGGCCGCCGCCGTCGGCGGAAGCATGGGCGCGGTATGCGCCGGATTGCTGTGCGGCATATCGCTGTCGCTCTGCGGGCATTCGGATGCTTACGTGGTCTGCTTCGCCTTTTCAGGGATCGTCTGCGGGCTTTTTTACGGGCGCAGGCGCGGCGCGCTGTGCTGCGTATACCTTTTGTGCAGTCTTTTCGTTTCCTACGCGATCCGCTTTCGGTTCGATCTTTCCTTCATGGCTGCTGCGGCGCTTTCCTGCGCCGCGTTCGGTCTGCTGCCCGAGAAGCGGATCACCGACGCTTTTACGCTGGTACGCTCGTTCTCGCCCGACGCCGGAAGCAGCGAGGCCGCCTACGCGCAGCATATGCGCGCGCAATGGGTCGGAAGCATCTCCAGCCTGGCGAAGATGCTGCCCGAGGTGCGCATCCCCGAGCCCGCCCAGGCCGAGCTGATTGAGGACATGGCTGTCCGGCTGTGCGACGGCTGCGAGCAGCTCCCGTTCTGCTGGCGCGACCAGCGGGAAACGACCCGGCGTCTGTTCAGCGCGTATTTCCTGGATTCAGACCGGTCGGCGCGCAAAGAGGACTGCCCCCGCAAGGAGGTCTGGCCCGTTCTCGCCCTGGAAAACGAGCGGATGCGGCAGCAGCGCATGCTCCGTTTCGCCTACGCCCAGCGCGAACGGGAAGCCGCTCGGACGCATCTTTCCGCGATCGCGCAGGCAATGACGCGCATCAGCCGGGAAGGCGGGCTTTGCGACCCCGACGACGGAAAGCTGCGCGGCGAGGCCGAGTTCATCATGCGCCGCACGCGGATCACCGGGCGGATCTTGTACGCCCTGCGCATTTCCCGGCATATCCATATCGCCCTGCGGTACGAGCCCTCGCTCACGCGCCAGAAGCAGCTGACCCGTTTCTGCGAGGCACTGTCCCAATCGCTCGGCATCCCGCTGCATGTTTCGCAGCGCAGCAAGGATATGATCCTGTTTGAGGAAACGCCGCCCATGGCGACCGAGAGCTTTCATCTGACCGCCTCGGCCGGCGACGGCGACGGGGCCAACGGCGACTCCGTGCTGCTGCGCGCCGCAAGCGGCGGGCTGGAAATCGCCATGCTCAGCGACGGAATGGGCCACGGGAACGAGGCGCATACCGAAAGTAAGGAAACCCTGGAGCTGCTTTCCCTTTGCCTCGACGCCGGATATACAGTACCCGCCGCGCTGCGCGCAATCAACTGCATCATGCTCAATTCCACCGACGGCGAGCAGTACGCCACCGTCGATCTGTGCGTTGCGGACCTGTGGCAGGGAACGGCCACGCTGGATAAGCTGGGCGCGTGCCCCTCCTTCCTGCTGACCGGCAATTCGCTGCGCATGCTCGAGAGCAGCGCGCTGCCCCTCGGCATTCTGCCGGACGTGCAGGCCTCCTCCCATGTTTTCTCCTTCGGCGACGGAGACATGCTGATCCAGTTCACCGACGGGCTTTCCGATGCCTGCGGCGGTATCCAGGCGCTGGAGCGCCAGGCCGAGCTGCTGATGCGCGATAAGCTGCACCGCTCGCCGGAAGCCGTCTGCACGGCGCTGATGTCCGCCGCGATGCGGCGTTCGGGCGGCGTGCCGCAGGATGACGTGACCGTCGTCTGCACGCTGTTCAAAAACAGGCGCAGCAAAAGGCGGGAGCCGGATGAAGAGCGTCAGGAGCCGCTTTCTCCCTGATATTCCGGGGGAATACTGTTTGTGTTCTAAGAGCCATGATGTGAATGGTCAAATAAGACAAGAAGCACTGTTTTTCCGCGAAACAAGGAGGAAAAACGCGCTTTCTTTGGGAAAAGAAAGCTGAGC
>CACWLY010000012.1:41932-85407 GCA_902761825.1 uncultured Eubacteriales bacterium | reverse complement strand
GCTCAGCTTTCTTTTCCCAAAGAAAGCGCGTTTTTCCTCCTTGTTTCGCGGAAAAACAGTGCTTCTTGTCTTATTTGACCATTCACATCATGGCTCTTAAAACGCAAATCGTATCTGATCATACATTACGGGAGCAGAAATATTTGCCTTTCCCGGTTTCACGCTTTCGCACCGACCTTTTGCCATACATAGAAAGATGACAAAACGACAAAAATATGATATGATACATATTCAGGAATCAAAGGGAGGTGTACCATGCTGCGCGTCGCCAACATTCACGTGCCGCTGCAGGAAAGGGCCGATCAGGCCGCCTGTAATCTGGCGCTGAAAAAGCTGCGTCTGTCGCCGGACCAGATCCGCGAATGGCATATATCGAAGCGCAGCGTGGACGCCCGCGACAAGGGCGACGTGCATTTCGTTTTTTCCATCGATATCTCCCTGAAATCCGATGAACAGGCTTTTCTTTCCCGTCTGAAGCCCGGCATCGCCGCTGCCGTGCCCGATCCCGTTTTCTTTTCCCCCATCCGCCTCCCGGCGCGCGATCCCGCGCCGATCGTGGTCGGCATGGGCCCCTGCGGACTGTTTGCCGCGCTGTATCTCGCGCGCGCCGGGCTGAAACCGATCTGTCTGGAGCGCGGCGAGCGCGTGGAAGACCGTTCGCGCACGGTGAACGCATTTTTTGACGGCGCGCCCCTGCGGGAGGACAGCAACGTGCAGTTCGGCGAGGGCGGCGCGGGCGCTTTTTCCGACGGCAAACTGACCACGGGCATCAAGGATCCCCGCTGCCGTCAGGTACTGGAGATCATGCATGCCCACGGCGCGCCGGACAGCATCCTTTATCTGGCCCATCCGCACGTCGGCACCGATCATCTGCCGCAGGTCGTTTCCGCGATCCGGGAAGAGGTCGTTTCGCTGGGCGGGCAGGTGCTGTTCCAATCCCAGCTGACCGGCCTTGTTCTCCGCGATAACGCGCTCTGCGCCGTCCGCTGCCTGCGCGGCGGCGAGGAAACCGAGATCCCCGCGCGCCAGCTGATCCTGGCCATCGGCCACAGCGCGCGCGACACCTTCGCCATGCTGCACGACAGCGGGATCCATATGGAGCAAAAACCGTTTTCGGTCGGCGTGCGCATCGAGCACAGGCAGCAGATGATCAACCGCTCGCAGTACGGCGCTTTCGCCGATCATCCGGCGCTCGGCGCTGCGGAATACAAGCTGAACTGCAAGCTGCCCGACGGCCGCGGCGCGTACAGCTTCTGCATGTGTCCCGGCGGGCAGGTGATCGCCGCGGCCAGCGAAAAAGGCGGCGTATGCACCAACGGCATGAGCGCGTATGCCCGGGACGGCGAAAACGCCAACGCCGCGCTGCTGGTGGACGTGCGAACCGATGATTTTCCTTCCGCGCATCCCCTGAGCGGCATGCTGATGCAGCGCCAATGGGAGCAGCGTGCTTTTATCGCCGGGGGACGCAATTATTACGCGCCCGTACAGCGATCCGAGGATTTTCTGCGCTGCCGCGCTTCGACCCGCCTGGGCGACGTGACGCCCACCTATCGGCCGGGGGTGACACTGTGCGACCTGAACGACGTGCTGCCGGACTTCGCGCTGCGCGGGCTGCGGGCGGCTATTCCGCTGCTGGGCAGACGTCTCGTCGGCTTTGATCATCCCGACGCGGTGCTGACCGGCATCGAGGCCCGTTCCTCCAGCCCGGTGCGCATTCCCCGCGGCGATACCCTGGAATGCAACATCGCGGGCGTCTATCCCGCCGGGGAAGGCGCGGGCTACGCGGGCGGCATCATGAGCGCCGCCGTGGACGGCCTGCGCGCCGCCGAGGCCGTATGCGCGGCCCGCTGACCGCTAAAGCTATCTTTTTTCCGATCTCGCGCTCCTATCGGAGGTACTATGCAGAATTCCACCAATGATCAAGGCAATCCCTACGAGCAGCAGGGATTCACATCGGTCAATCCGGCCTTTCCCCCGCAGCCGGAGCAGCCCTATTATACGCCGCAGCCGCAGGTGCCCGTGCAGCAGCAGGTGGGGCCGGACATGCCGCCGCCCTACGCGCCGCAGCAGCCCGCCTATGAGCAGCAGCCCTACCAGAGCGCGCAGCAGCCCAACGAATACGCCCAGGACGCCTATCTGCCCCAGGAGCCCGCGCCCTTCCAAACGGCTCAGCAGCCTTACCGCGCGCCGAGAACGCACAATTACAACCGGATCAACGTGTTTCTCGGGCTGGTCATCGCGGCTCTTGTGATCGTGCTGGGCGCAGTGGCTATTTCGCAGACGTTCAGCAAGGATAAAACGCGCACCGCGCTGGTCAGCGCGGGCACGCTGGGCGCCAATTACACCGGCGACGCCGTGCTTGTGCGCAACGAGGTCATGTACACCCAGGAGGGCATTTCCCAGATCGATTACATCGCCACCGAAGGCACGCTGGTGCGCCGGGGCGAAAAGGTGTGCACCGTGTATACCAGCGGCTTCAGCACCAGGGAATGGACCACGCTGAACAATTACCGCACGCAGATCAAGGAATACCAGAAATCGCTGCTGGCCTCCACCAACATCGAGACCGACAGCCAGCTCAAGCGTCTCAACACCGCCGTGCTGGCGCGCGCGCTGGAAACGCAGCAGATGGTGCAATTGCAGGCCGGCAACCTGATCAACCACGAATCGCTGCTCTCCACCGATATTCAGGAGCGCTCCTATTACCTCAAGCAGAAGTACGCCGACGATCAGAAGCTGAACCGCCTGTACGACGACGAAAAGACGCAGCTGCAGCGCATCGAAACCTGGACCAAGCCCTTCGCGGCGGGCGATACCGGCATCGTGAGCTTTTATACGGACGGCTTTGAGCGTGTGCTGAACGTCAATACCTATGAGAACTTCTCGCCCGCCCAGGTGCGGCAGATGTACAGGGGCGTACTGCCCGACACCGCGCCACTGGGCCGCAACGAGGTGCCCGTATACCGCATTGTGCGTCAGGGCGGCTACACCGTGCTGATGCTGTGCGACGATCCCTCCTGGACGCCCACGGTCGGCGCTTCCTATGAGCTGCTGCTGGAGAGCTTCGACAACACCCGCGTGTCCGCCACGGTGGAATCCATCACCCGCTCGGAGGGCGAATTGCTGCTGCGCCTGAGCATTCACAGCGAAGTATCCCCCGTGCTCTATATCCGTTCCTGCCATGTGCAGCTGTCCGAAAGCATTTACAGCCTGACCGTGCCCGCCGGCGCGCTGACCGACGACGCCGGACAGCTGGGCGTTGTGGTGGTGCAGCCTGACGGCAATTACTTCCTGCCCGTGGAAGTGATCAGCCAGGACGCCCGCGAAGCGCACATCGTGCCGCTGCTCAACAACATCCTTTCCGAGGGTTCAACCGTATTAGTGTTCTGATTGGCCGCCGGCGGAAAAGGAGATTTTCCCCCGGCGGAAACGGTTTTTCCTCTCGCCCCTGCGGGGGCTCCCGGGCGGAAAAACCGCAAGGAAGGAAAATTTCATCCGGTCGACTGCGCTCCCTCCTTCAATTTTTATCCGGGGCCTGCCAGCCCGCCCTCGCTAAAAATAGTCCACCGGACTGTTTTCCGGGCGCTGCGGGCCCTCGGTGACGTACACGCTTTGGGCTGCCGCCCGGCCTTCGCTAAAAACAGTCCACTGGACTATTTTTCGGGCGCTACGGCCCCTGCGGATTGAAAATGAACGGGCCTGCGGGCCCTTTCATGCTTTCCCGGAGTTTATTTCTTTCCCTGCTATATCATTTTTCTTTGGGACAATGGATACTGTTTTAAGCGGCAAACGCGCGATTTTGTGATTTTTCTGTTGCAATTCCATCATACTTTGTATATAATAACTAAGAATATTAAGGATTGTATTGGGTGAAGTTCGCCTTTGCCCGTTGACTGGAGGATGGCATGGCTTTTCGCAATCTGACCAAAGGCCTCAAGTACTTTTTCGGCCCCAACAACAGGTTTTTCAACGGAGCCCGCGAAGAGGAAACGTCCGGCGGCGAGTATTACGCGCAGCAGAGCGCGGCCCCCGCTGCGGCCGATTACGCTTCCCAGCAGAACAGCTATCAGCAGCCGCAAAACGGCTATTTTAACCCGCAGCAGGGCTATCAGCAGCCCTTCCGGCAGCAGGGATACCAGCCGCAGCAGCAGGCCTATCAGCAGCCGCAGCAGACGTATCAGCAGCCGCAGTATCAGCCTGATTACCAGCAGCCGCAGCAGCAGGAATACGGCTTTCAGCAGCAGACGGTGAACCAGGCGTACGTGCCTCCCCGCAACCGCCGCACCGCGCAGCATATCCAGACGCGGGAGAACGTGGTGCCCTTCCCCGGCGCGGCGGCGCAGCAGCAGCCTCAGCAGCCGCAGCAATCCGCCGCCCCGCAGCAGGCCGCGCCCGCTTCCGAGCAGAAAAAGCCCTCGGCCTGCGTGATCAACGTGCGCAACATCGGCGACTGCCGCAGCGCGATCGGCATCCTGCGTTCGGGCGACTGCGTGATCGCCGTGATCGACAGCATCGCCGACCAGGCCGAAGTGCGCCGCTATGTGGATACGCTCAACGGCGCGTGCTTCTCGCTGGGCTGCACGATGACCCGCACCTCTTCCCGCGTGGGCGTGTACTTCCTCGCTCCCGCGAACATGCAGGTGCTGACCGATCAGACCACGACCCAGATGAACCAGCAGTCCCGCGCTCCCCAGCGTCCGCGCGCCGCGCAGCCGACGTTCCAGAACGTTTACGCCGCGCCGCAGACGGCCTTCAGCGCGCGGCCCGCTTATGCCGCCCCGCAGCAGCCGCAGTATTCCGCCCCGCAGCAGCCCGCTTATCAGCAGCCGCAGGCGGCTTACGCGGCGCAGGACCCCGCCCAAGGCTATTCCCCCGACCAGCAGAACGCGGACTATCCGCAGGAAGCGACCATGTAACCGAAAGGAGCCCTTTCCATGCCTATCACTGTGCCGATGATCGAAGAAAAGGAATTCAAAACCAAAGTACGCGGTTACGATCCTGTGGAAGTGGATGAATTTCTGGACGAAATCTGCGACGAGATGATCGTGATGCAGGAGGAGATCGCCCGCCTGCAGGCCCAGCTGGCGCAGACCAAGCGCGATATGGCCTATGTGCAGCCCGCGCCCCAGCGTCCGGCTCCCGCCCCCGCCGCAGCGCAGGACGTCTCCGAAAGCGCGCAGAAGCTGATGGCAAACGCCCAGCGTCTGTATGACGAGACCATTGCCCAGGCCCGGGAAGAAGCCGCAGCGATCATCGCCAAGGCCAAGGATACCGCGGGCGACGGCCTGTCGGAGGAAAAGGCGGCGCTGGAGCAGCAGGTGAACGATATGCATCAGAACGCGCGCGCCTACCGCGACAGGATCATCGAACTGATGGACGAGCTGCGCGCCAGGCTGGACGCGGCCGAACTGGACTGAACTTTTACCGCGATACTTACAGGGCAGGGATGGAGGCAAATTTCCGTTCCCGCCCTTTTTCCTGCAAATAATCGTTTAATACTATTCTCAATCTAAAATCTTATCATCTTTGGGAGTCTTTTCCGTCTTGGCGTTGCTTCATTCCGGTCAACGTAGCGTTGCTACGCCTCCCTCCATTCAGCTTAGCCAGGGCGAAAAATCCATCCCGAATCTGATAATCTTTTATACTGAGAATAGTATAAAAGGAGGGCGTGAAAATGCCGGAGCATTTATATCAGCTGTTGGCGCTGGCCGCGCGCGCCCTTTTTATCGCGCTGGCCGCGCTGGTGGCGCTGCGCGCGCTGATCTGCCTTCTGAGCCAGCACAGAGCCCGCAAAAAGCTGCTGAAGCAATTGCCCGACGCCGGCATGGTGGGCGAAATGCGGGATTTGGAAACCGATAAAAGCTATCCCCTGCCCCGCGAAGGCGTGCTGGGCAGCGGGCGCGGATGCGATATCCGCCTCAAGGGCCTGCGCCGCCGTCACGTCGCTTTTTCGTACGTGCCGGGCAAGGGCATCCTGCTTTCGCCCTGCCACCGCCGCACGGCGGCGCAGCTGGATGGACGCGACCTAAACCGCCCCGCCTACGCCCTGCATGGCGCAATGCTGAGTGTGGGCGTTCATACGCTGCGCATCCGCCTGTTCGCCGGGCTCGACGTGCCGGAAGCCTCCTTCTGCCAGGAGCATTGGCAGCCCGCGCCGGAGGAGGAGTATTACGCGCCCGGCGACACGCAGACAGCGGGCTTTTATCCGCAGGGCAGCCTGCCCGACAGCGGCGAAATACCGCTGTTCGATCTGGCGCCCTCGGATCAGCCCCTGCCGCCCGCGCCGCCCAGGACCGTCCAGGCCCCCGCGGTTCCGGAAACGCCGCCCGCGTTCTATCGCGATTCCCCGGCCTTCCTGCCCGGGGACGATAAGCAGCCGGAGGAAGAAGAAACGGAGCCATGCTTCGACGGTTTCCCGCCCGCGTATCCAGCGGAGAACCCCGCCGCGGCGCAGCAGCGCCATCGCCGCAGCGACAGGAGGCGAGAGAAATGAACATCGCCCTGAAGGCCACAAAAAATAAAAACAGCGGCAGGGAAAACGCGCTGATCACCGGAACGGTCATGCTGTTTTCGTTCTGCGGCTTTCTGCTGCTGATGCTGCAAAAGCCGACGCCGCTGACCGGCGTGATGCTGTTCGCCGTTCCCGCCGCCGTCTGGCTGGTGGAACGCCTGCTTCCGCGCATGTTCGCCATGGACAGGCTGCTGCTGAGCCTGATCGACTTTTTATGCGCCCTGGGCGTGCTGATGCAGTACCGCTTCAGCCCCGTCCGCGGCCTGAATCAATGCCTCAATTACGCCGCCGGACTGGTAGCGATGATCAGCTGCGCCCTGGCCGTTCGGTTTGTCCGTCACTGGCGCGTGCTGGTCTGGCCCATGATCGCTGCCTGCTGCGGCCTGCTTGCGCTGCCGTTCTTGTTCCGCGCGGGCAACGCGAGGCTCGGCGCGACGGCCTGGGTCGTATCCGGCAGCTTCCGCATGCAGCCCAGCGAGATCGTAAAGATCGCCTACGTCATCATATTGGCATACTTCCTTTCCCGCCGCCGGGTCGTGTTTTCCCTGATCTTCACCGGCGTCATGCTGGCTTTCCTGATCGTTCAGCGCGACCTGGGCACGGCGGCGATTTACTGCGGCACCGCGCTGGTGACGCTGTACGCCGCCACAAGCAGCATCCTTCTGATCCTGGGTCTTTTAGGCGCGGGCGCAGGCACGGTGGCCGCGCTGTACATGCTGTTCAAGGACAGCTTTTTCCTGACGGTGCAGAACCGCGTCCGCAACTGGATCGATCCGTTCGCCACCTATAATCAGCTGGGCGGCGGATACCAGATGGTGCACGCCCTGATCGCCATGGCGAACGGCGGCTGGTGGGGCGTAGGGCTGGGGCTTGGCAACGCCAATACCATTCCCGAATACAGCACGGACTTCATTTTTTCCGCCGTCATGAACGAGTTCGGCCTCGTGTTTTCGCTGATCGTATTGCTGATATACGCGCTGATCGTGCTGCGCTCAGCCGATATCGCGCTGCGCAGCACGTCGGCCTTCCACGCCCTGCTGGCCGTGGGCGGCGCGGCGCTGCTGTCCGTGCAGACCTTTGTGATCCTGGGCGGCATAACCAAAATGATCCCCATGACCGGCGTCACCGTGCCCTTTCTCAGCGCCGGCGGCACTTCGCTGGTATCCTGCATGGGCATCATGGGCCTGGTGCAGGGCGTAGCCAACCGCAACGAGCGCATCCTCCGGGAGGATCGCATGCTGGCCGAGGGCGGGGAGGATATGCCATGAAACAGCTACGGCATGCCATTCGCCTGTGCGCGCTGCTGCTTTCCGTCATGATAGTGCTGCCCATGCTTTACGGCGGATACAGCCTGATCCGGTACGGAACGCGCTGGCGCACGTCGGAATACAACACGTACCTGACCGGCATGAAATCCGGCGTGATCGCCGGGAATATCTACGACCGCGGCGGCGTGCTGCTGGCTTCCACCGATCCCGAAACCCGCGAGCGGATTTATTCCGGGGACGAAACGCTTCGCCGCGCGCTGGCGCATGTGCTGGGCAACGCGCGCGGATCGGTCAAGAACGCCGTGGAAACCTTTTTCGCCGATTCGCTGTACGGCGCGAACATGTCCTTTCTCGAGCGCTTCAACCAGAGCATGCGCGGCGAATTGCGCGGCGACGACCTGATGCTGACGCTGGACAGCGGCCTTTCCGCCTATATCGAAAGCATCTTTCCCGCGGAAAAAAGCGGCGCGGTCGTGGTCATGAATTACAAGACCGGCGAAATTTACGCGATGAACTCCTTCCCGACGTTCGATCCGGCGTCGCCCGTATACCCGGGCGTCAATCCGTCGCTGAACCGCGCTACCCGCTGGCTCAGCGCGCCGGGCAGCACGTTCAAGATCGTCACGCTGGCCGCGGCCCTTCAAAGCATGCCGGATATCGAGGAGCGCACGTTTACCTGCGAGGGCGAACTGAGCTTTGAAGGCAGCAAGCGCACCGTGCGCGATTACGGCGATACCTCGCACGGCGAGCTTTCGCTGCGCAAGGCCTTCGCGCAGAGCTGCAACAGCACGTTCGCCTCGCTGGCCGTGGAAATGGGCGACGAAGCGCTGCGCCGCACAGCCGAAAGCTTCGGCATCGGCGACGATTTCACGTTCCGCGATCTGGTAGTCGAAAACTCGGCCTTCTCCGTCGGCGATCAGCCGCTGCAGGGAGCCGATCTGGCCTGGACCGGCGCGGGCCAGCACCAGCTGGGCATCAGCCCGCTGCATATGTGCATGATCGCCGCCGGCATCGCCAACGACGGCGTGATGATGGAGCCCCGCCTGCTGCTGTCGGCCACTTCGCCCACGGGCATCATCCGCGCGGCCTTTGAGGCCATTCCTTACCGCACCGCCCTGCCCACGCAGGTGGCGCAGACCGTTCGCAGCTATATGAAGGACGTGGTGCAGTCCGGCACCGGGCGCAGCGCGCGGGTGAGCGGGCTGACCGTCTGCGGCAAAACCGGCACAGCCGAGATCGACACGCAGAAAAACGACAACGCCTGGTTCGTGGGCTTCGTCGAAAACGGCCCCGTTCCCGTCGCCGTCTGCGTCGTCGTGGCAGACAGCGGTACGGGCGGCAACATCGCCGCCCCCCTCGCGCAGCGGATTTTCACCTATGTCTGCAAATAACGCAGAATATAAAACCGCATTGACAAAAACATCTGTTTCATGCTAACATACTCCGTGTAAGCGCAAATCGGCGCCGGGTCCGCGCAGGCGGGCCGCTCATATCGATCAACGGTATCATGAAGGTGCCGCCCGCCCTTGGACAGGGGCGACGGCGCCTTTTTGTGTTTCGGGCCCAAAACGATAAAGGGAGGAACGATCAGATGAAATCCATGAAAAAGCTCTTCAGCCTGCTGCTGGCGCTGTGCCTGCTCTGCGGCCTTGCCGCGGGCGCTTCCGCGTCCACCTTTACCGACGCGCACGGCAACGTGATCGAGCTGGACGATTCGCTGGAAGCGTACGCCGGCTATACGCTCTGCGGCGCGGACGACGCCGCCCGCAAAGGTGAAACCAATCTGGGCGATCTGTGGTCCGACGCGCTGCGCTGGTTCGCTGTATCCGGCGAAATCAACAATTTCTTCGAGGAAGACGACGTGACCGCGGGCAACACGGCGATCGCCGTGGACGCCGATCATATCGTGGCGCTGTGGAACGGCGGCAATCTGCGCGCCGACGTAGCGGAAGGCAAATTCGGCGCGGAACAGCTGGCCGAAGTGCTGCCCTATCCCAACAAGGTGGCCGTGGTCTACATGACGGGAAGCCAGCTCACGGAAGCGCTGGAAGCCGCCTCCCAGGCCCTGCCCTATACCGAGGAAACCGCCGCAGCCTGCGCGTCCTTCATGCAGGTATCCGGCCTCCGGTATACCGTGGATACGTCGAAGGAATACGACAGGGGCGAAGCGTACAACGACAAGTGGTTCCGCTCCGCTTCCCTGGGCCGCGTGACCGTTGACGAAGTGAACGGCCAGCCCTTCGACGCCGAAGCGCTGTACGCCGTGATCACCAGCAACGCCAACTTCAACGGCATGGATTCCTCCTATGTGTTCAAGGCCGCTGCCGAGGAAAACGAAAAGAGCACGATCACCACCGCCGTCGTGCGCGACGTGGTCTGGCAGTATCTGGCGGATGCGCTGAACAATGTGGTCGGCGAAGCCTACGCCGAGAACGCAGGCCGTATTATCATCCGATAACGGAATAAAACGCCGCGCGGAAAGGCAAGCCCTGCGACTTGCATTTTCCGCGTTTCAGGGAGGTTCGTATCTATGCGGCCGCAGCTTGAAAACGTGCTACGCGAAGTGGAAAAAGCCATCGTCGGAAAGCGGGATGTGATCGAAAAGATCCTGACGGCGCTGCTGGCGGAAGGCCATATTTTGCTGGACGACGTGCCCGGCGTGGGCAAAACCACACTGGCGGTGGCGCTGAGCCGGGCCGTCGGCCTTGCCTTTCAGCGCGTCCAGTTCACCCCGGACGTGCTGCCCTCCGATCTGGTGGGCTTTTCCATGTACGACAAGGCGAGCAGCGAATTCGTATACCGCCCCGGGGCGCTGAACGCGGCCAATCTCGTGCTGGGGGACGAAATCAACCGCGCCTCCAGCAAGACCCAGTCCGCCCTGCTGGAAGCCATGGAAGAACGGCAGGTCACGGTGGACGGCAAAAGCTATCCGCTGAAATCGCCCTTTCTGGTGATCGCCACCGAAAACAGCGTGGGCACGGCGGGCACGCAGCATCTGCCCTACGCGCAGATGGACCGCTTTCTGGTGCGTCTGTCGCTGGGGTATCCCGATTACGAAGCGCAGATGGCCATGCTGCGCGACCGGCAGGCCATAAACCCGCTGGAAAACGTATCCTGCGTGATGAGCGCCGAAGAGCTGCTTTCCCTGCAGCGCGAGGCGCGCGCCGTCACCGTGAAGGACGCGATCCTGGATTACATCACCCGGCTGACGATGGCCTCCCGCGCGCATGAGGCGGTGGAGGTCGGCATCAGCCCGCGCGGCGCGCTGTTCATCGATCGGATGGCAAAGGCCAGAGCCTTTCTGGAAAACAGGGATTACGTCACCGGCGGGGACGTGCAGGCCGTTTTCAGGGACGTGTGCGCGCATCGCGTGCTTTTGAAGGAAAGCGCGCGGGAATACACGGTGGATCAGGTGCTGGACGAGCTGCTGAAAAAGGTGGAAAACCCGGACCGCCGCGGTTTCCTGGCGGGGCTGAAAAAATGAGGAAGCGCTGGTTTGCTTACGCCGTCTGGCTGCTGCTGGCCGCCTGCCTGTACTTCTTTGAAAACAACACGGGCACGCGGGTCATATTGGCGTGCGCGCTGCTGTTTCCGCTGATTCCCCCGCTGCGCGGCGCTTTATTCGGGGCGGACGTTCCCCCGGAAGGGAAAGCGCCCGAGCCGCAGACCGTCCGGGTTTTCGTTTGCCGGGAAGCCGACGAGCCGGGCGACGTGCGCGCGTATCGGCCCGGCGATCCGATCCGCCGCATTCATTGGAAGCTGTCCGCGAAGAAGGACGAATTGCTGATCCGCGAAACGGCGGCCGAAACCGAGACCGTCCAGGCGGAGCAGTTTGGCGCTTCTTCCGCGGATGAACTAAAAAACCGTTCCCGGAAGCGGCTGCTCCGGGCGCTGATCTGCGCTTTTCTGCTGTGCGCGGCGCTGCTTGCGCTGATCCCGGAGGCGAACCACGGCGCGCAGGCGCTGTTCAACCGGCTTTTCGCGGCCAGCGAAAGCGTTAACGCATACGTTTACGACCGCTTTCCCGTGCCGGAGGAGCAGCCCGTTTTCCTGGCGGCCGTTCTGCTGACCGCCGCGCTCCTTGCGCTCGTCCTGACGGCGTTCCTGCTGAAAAGGCGCGCGGCTGCCCTTTGTCTCGCCGCCGCTTTCGCGCTCCTTCAGGCGTACTTCGGCCTGTCGTTCCCCGCGTGGATCAATATTCCGCTGTACGGCTGTCTGGCGCTGGCGGCGCTGAAGCGGCCGCTTGGGCGCGGGCCGCTGATCGGTTTCTGCGCGGCCGCGCTATCGGTGGCGCTGCTGACGGCGCTGCTCTGTCCCGGGGTGGACGCGGCGACCGAAGCGGCGTCGGAAGCCGTGCGCGACCGGCTGAGCCGCATCGCGCAGCAGATCACGGGATCGGTATCGGAAGCGCCGGAGGGCGAAACCGAAACCCGCCATATCCACACGCGATCGCTGGAAGCCGGGGACAACGAGGCCGCGACCGACGGGGAGTTCAGGCTCGTAACGGTGGAGGAGGAGCAGATTTCGCAGCCGTACTGGATCAATTATCTGAAAATCGCGCTGCTGCTGCTTCTGTCCGCGGCGCTGGTGATCCTGCCTTTCGCGCCGTTTGTCCTGCTGAACGCCCGCAAAAAGAAGGCGCAGGAAATCAGGAAAGCCTTCGCCTCTGAAAACGTGAACGAGGCCGTATGCGCCATTTTCCGGCAGGTCATCGCGTGGCTCAGCGAAACGGGCTTCGGCGCGGATAATCGGCTGTACCGGGAATGGGCGGATACGCTGCTCGGCGGCATGCCGGAAGGGTACGCCGAACGCTTTTCCCGCTGCGCGGAGGACTATGAAGAAGCGGCATACAGCAGCCATGCGCTCGCGGAAGAAAAACGCCGTCTGGCGATGGACCTGCTGAAGGAAACCGAGACCGCGCTTTGGAAAGCCGCCGGCCGGAAACAGCGCCTGCGGCTGAAGTATTGGATGTGTTTATACGAATGAAACGGAATCGATATGTTTGCCTGCTTCTGTTGGCCGCGCTGTGCCTGGCCTTATCCGGCTGCCGCACGCGTACAACGGGCGGGGCGCAATATCAGCCCGAAAGCGGGGACGGGCGGGCGGAAACCGCGCTGTCCGGGGCCTTGCTCTCCGACGGCGCGGATGAGCGCGAAAAAAGCGGGGAAACGAACGGGCGGACGAAGGAAAACCCCGAAGCATCCCGAAAAGAATATGATGAAAACGCCCCGGCGGAGATCGTCCCCGGCGCGGAGCGCGTTCTTCACGGAGCGGGCGAAGGCGGCGGCGCTTTCGCCGAAGGGCAGGACGCGGCCGCTTCCGCCGACAAGCTGAACGGCGACGCCGAAAAAACCGCCACGCAGACCGTCGCGGCCGAGCAGGCGGAAGAGATGGGCATATCGGAGGACGCCCGGGAGGCCGATTCCGCACTGACCTATTATACCGTGCTGCTGAAGGAGCGCACGGGCAGCCTCTTCGAGTGCCAGCGACTGAACGCGTATTGGGAGACCGCCGCGGATCACGTGACGGTATTCAAAACGTCCCCCGAGCACGCCGTGATCCTGGGCGCGGGAGCTTACGACGTGTCGGCCCGCCTGCTGCGGGAAAACCTGCGGGTGGACGACGGGTGGATCGGGCGAAAGGATCCCGGCGTCGTCGTAAAAGCCGTGGACGGCGGCGCGCTCGGCGCGGGCGTATTCTCCAGCAGCGCCGCGCAAAAAATATACGCGGGCCTGCTTGCCCGCGATGGATGGTCCGCGATGGACGCCGTTCGGAACGGACGCGTGCTGCTGATATCGGAAGAGCTGCTGAATTCGCCCTCCATGCAGACGGCCGCGATGCTTATGATCGCCAAAATCGCTTATCCCGCGCTCATGGACGACGTGGAGATCGACAAGGCGCTGGGCATGCTGGCCGAGGAAGCGACCGGCAGCGTTCCGTCCGGCGTTTTCTATTACACCGGTCCTGGAGGGAACGATCTATGACTGCACTTCGGATCCGGAAGCTGACGTACGCGGCGCTCTACCTGGCCATCGCCATGGTGCTGCCCTTCGTTACGGGGCAGATACCGGAAATCGGCTCCATGCTGTGCCCCATGCATATCCCGGCGCTGCTGTGCGGATTCATGTGCGGCTGGCCCTGGGGGCTCGCGGTGGGGTTTATCGCGCCGCTGCTTCGCTCAGCCGTGTTCGGCATGCCGACGCTTTTCCCCACCGCCGTGGCAATGGCCTTCGAGCTGGCGGTTTACGGCGGGGTTTCGGGCCTGCTCATCCGCCTGCTGCCGAAGAAAAAGGGCATCGTTTACGCCGTGCTGCCGATCGCCATGATCGCCGGGCGCGCCGTCTGGGGCGCCGTGCGGGTGATCCTTGCCGGTCTGTCGGGCAGCAGCTTTACCTGGGCCATGTTCCTGGCCGGGGCAATCACCAACGCGATCCCCGGCATCATTCTGCATCTGATCCTGATCCCAATCCTGGTGATCGCGATGGAAAAAGCCGGGCTGTCTCTGAACAAATAAACCTGCGAAACGGTTTTACAGCATGACCGGGCTGTTGCGCAGTTCGCCGTCCCGGATACGCTCGCCGATCTCGTAGGCGTAGGGCTCCAGATAATCGCCGGTACAGGCGGCAAGCCCCTGTCCGCGCAGGGCGGCGGCGATAGCGGCGCAGAAGCGCTCGATGCGGGATACGTTCGCGGCTTCGTCAAACGGCGCGGCCAGCAGGGCGGTCAGCGTTTCGGCCCCGTCCCCGAGCGTCGGCAGCGAACGCATGCCGCGGAACAGCCATTTATAATACGGCGCGTACGCCTTGTTCATCAGATAGACCGCCTGCGCCGCCTGACGGCAGAAATCCGCCAGCGCCACGGCCGCGGCCGCCCGCTCGCCGTGCTTCAGGCAGCGGGAATAATTGTACTGGCCCAGCTGCGCCATGTGGAATACCGCCGAACCCAGCTTTTTCAGGCGCACGTCCTCCGGCCTGTTCAGCAAATACTGCCGCGCGCGGGTAAACTCGCCCAGCGGATCGTCGAACACCTGTCCGTTTGTAGCCTCCGCCAGATAAAAATCGGGAATGGAGAGCCAATCCGCGTTGGTTTCGGGCAGCCTGCTCCCCACATAAAAAGAATAAAACTGCGAAATGGTATGCACGCCCTTGAAGTCCGAGCCGAACAGGCTCCTTTTTTGCGCCGTTACGCCGTCAAACTCAGCGGGCAGCCTGCCGTACGCGCGAAAAAGCCGGAAGCCGAACGCGCGCTCGTCCTCATCGGTGAGCCACAGGCAGAAACCCGGTTCAAAATCGTGATCGCGGCTGACCTCGTCGTCAAAGCCGAAGCATTCCGACCCGTGGCCGCACAGCCCCGCGGCGATCCGCCCGCGCTCGGCGGCAAAATCCCGTTCCAGCATAGGCTTTCCGTATGCTTCATAATAGGCGCGCGCCAGTTCAAGTCCCCGCATAAATCTCCTTTGCCACCTCCCGCAGCGCCTGCGCCGCCTCCGGACGCCGGAAATAATCGAAGGAAGGCGCGCATTTCCGCAGCACATACGCATAATTGCCGTCCCGGGGCTGGCCGGGCGCGTTGATATGCTCCCAGGCCTCGTCCAGCAGCGCTTCCACCTGTTCATAGGCGGTATCGTCCCGGTCAAAGGTCAGATGCGCGAGCATCACCAGCGATATCGCGATCTCCCCGTCGTGACGTCCCTCGGCTTTCAGGATCCGCACCGCTTCTTTCCAGCACGCCTCGGCTTCGTCATAGCGCCTGAGCGCGTACAGCGCGCCCGCGCGGTTGTTCATCAGGGCGGCGTACTCATACGTGTCCGTCCTGCCTTCGGCCTCAAAGCACGCGGCGGCTCGCCCGTAAAGCGGCAGTCCTTCCTCCGGCCTGCCGAAAAAAGCCAGCGTGGTCGCGGCGTTTGTCAGCACCGTCGCGCCGGAAGCGCTGCCGTCCAGCGCCAAGGCGTCCACCAGGCGCAGGCATTCCTCCATGGCCGCCAGCGCCTTTTCCTTTTTCTGCGTGCGCCGGTAAAAGCCCACCGCCTCGTTGAGCACGGCCAGCAGGCCGCGCTCGTCCCCCAGGCTCCGGGCTTCGCTCTCCCAGGCCCGCAGGCAGTCCCGGGCGGCCTTCATATCGTTTCTGTCAAAGCAGCGGTCCATCTGGTCGATGAACCGCCGCACGCTGATGTGTTTCTCTTCGCTCATGGTTACGGCGCTTTATAGCCTTCCTTTTTGCTCAGGCCCAATTGGCGGTTGAAGTTCTCGCGGTTCTTTTCCATGTAGATATCGTACATTTCCTGCGGCGTCATGCCCGCCCGCAGGCACATGCTGACGAAGAAATGCAGGATATCCACCAGCTCTTCCTTGACCGCGCGGTCATCCACGGGTTTGGGGTTTTTCCACCATTTGAAATTGACTTCGTTCAGCAGCTCGGCCATTTCGGACAGCATCGCGAGGGTCTGCTTCTGGATCCATTCGGTATCGCTGATGCCCTCCAGATGCCGCCGCGCAATGATATCGTCGTTCAGCGCTTTCTGCATGCGAAAAATTTCATCCAGCCTGTCCATGATGCGCCTCCGTTTTATTTCTTCAGTACTTTATCGATTTTTCTTCCCACATACGCCTCGGACCGCGGCCCGCGAAGCGTTTCCTCGGCCACGCGCTGCGCGTCCTGCCGGGTCACGGCCTCGATGCGGCGGATCGTCTCCTCCGTGGGGATATAGCGGTTCATCAGCGCCAGATTGCTGCCCATGCCGTTCATGCGGTTGTACGCGCTCTCCTGGCCCAGGATGAATCCGCCCTTGAGCTGGGCCTTCGCCATGCGGAATTCCTCCTCGGTGATGCCGTCCCGCAGCAGCTTTCCGATTTCCTCGTCGATCTCGCCCACCACAGCCCTGACGTTTTTGGGCGACACGGCGGCGTATACCGTAAAATCGCCGCAGTACGGATAGGCGGAAGGCGCGCTGTACACGCTGTACGCCATCGCGCTCTCCTCGCGGATGCGCTGGAACAGGCGGCTGCTCATGCCCCCGCCCAGCACGCTGTTGAACACCGCCATGGCGTACACGTCCTCGCTGCCCAGCTCTTTCCCGTTGTATCCCAGGCAGATATGCGCCTGCTCGGTATCCTTGTCGGCCGTCAGGATATTGGGCTGCCGGTTGACCAGGTTTACCGGGTACATTTCGCTCGCGCTTCCCTGCCAGCCGCCGAAGTGCTTTGTCAGTATCTCCTTCAGCCGTCCGGCATCATAATTTCCCGCCACGGCCACGCAGGCGTTCATCGGGCTGTAATGCCGCGCGCGGTACGCCAGGATATCCTCGCGGGAGCAGCCCTCGATGTTTTCCCGCGGGCCCAGGATCGTGCGTCCCAGCGCCTGGTCGCCGAACATGGCCTCCGCGACCAGATCGTACGCCACGTCCTCCGGGCTGTCGTCGGTCATGCTGATCTCCTCCAGCACGACCGAGCGCTCCTTGTCCAGCTCCTTCGGTTCGTAGGCCGGATGGATCACGATATCGGAAAGGATATCGGCGGCCAGGTCGATATCCTCGTCGATCACCTTGGCGTAATACGTGGTAGCCAGCTTGCTGGTGGCGGCGTTCAGGTAGCCGCCTACGGCGTCCATCTCCTGCGCGATCTGCCGCGCGCTGCGCCTTGCCGTGCCCTTAAAGGCCAGATGCTCGATAAAATGGGAAAGCCCGTTTTCCTCCGGCTTTTCCAGGATGGAACCCGCCCGTACCCACACGCCGATCGATACCGACCGCAGATGCGGCAGCGGCTCGACGATCACGCGCAGGCCGTTGGGCAGGGTATATTGCTCAACCATGCTCATACCTCGTCGTCCCCTGACAAAAGCAGGAGCCAGTATTGCCCGGCTCCTGTCATTTGCAAAGGTTTATATATCAGTCGTTGCGGCTGGATTCCCTGCGGGGAGGACGGCGGCGCTCGCCGCCTTTATCGCCGCGGGGGGCGGTGGAACGGGTGTACACGATATCGTTGCGGATCAGGTTCACGCGGCCCTGACTGTCGATCTCGCTGACCTTGACTTCCACTTCATCGCCGATGTTCAGCACGTCCTCGACCTTTTCAACGCGCTCGTTGGCCAGCTTGCTGATGTGCAGCAGGCCGTCCTTGCCGGGCAGCAGCTCCACGAAAGCGCCCATGGTGGAGAGGATGCGCACCACTTTGCCCTGGTACACTTCGCCCACTTCGATATCCTTCACGATGCCCTCGATGATGCGGCGGGCCTTGTTGGCGGCCTCCTCGTCGGGCGTGGCGATGGATACGCGGCCGTCGTCCTCGATATCGATCTTGACGCCGGTTTCGGCGATGATCTTGTTGATCATCTTGCCGCCCGAGCCGATGACCTCGCGGATCTTGTCGGGATTGATGCTGAAGCAGATGATCTTGGGCGCGTAGGGGCTCATATGGTCGCGCGGGGCGGGCAGGCAGTCCAGCATGATCTTGAGGATATGCATGCGGCCTTCCTCGGCCTGGGTCAGCGCCTGCTTGAGGATCTCGCGGCTGATGCCCTTGATCTTGATATCCATCTGGATGGCGGTGATGCCGTTCTGGGTGCCGGCTACCTTGAAGTCCATATCGCCCAGGAAGTCTTCCAGGCCCTGGATATCGGAAAGCACGACCACCTTGTCGCTCTTGTCGTCCTTGATCAGGCCCATGGCCACGCCGGCGACGGGCGCCTTGATGGGCACGCCCGCGTCCATCAGGCTCAGGGTGCTGCCGCACACGGAAGCCATCGAGGAGGAGCCGTTGGAGCTCAGGATCTCGCTGACCAGGCGCAGGGCGTAGGGGAATTCGGTCTCGTCGGGGATCACGGGCAGCAGAGCGCGCTCGGCCAGCGCGCCGTGGCCGATCTCGCGGCGGCCGGGAGCCTTCATGCGGCCGGCCTCGCCGGTGGCGTAGGGCGGCATGTTGTAGTGATGGATATAGCGCTTGCTCTCCTCGTTGGAAAGGCCGTCCAGCACCTGCACCTCGCGCAGCGAGCCCAGGGTGGTCACGGTCAGGGCCTGGGTCTGGCCGCGGGTGAACACGGCGCTGCCGTGCGTGCGGGCCAGTACGCCGGTCTCGCACCAGATGGGACGGATCTCCTTGATCTGGCGGCCGTCGGCGCGGATGCCCTTATCCAGGATGCGGCGGCGCATGACTTCCTTGTTCAGGTAGTACAGGGCGTCGGCCACTTCGGCTTCGCGCTCGGGGAAGATATCGGCAAAGTGCTCCAGCACTTCCTGCTTGACCTGCTCCTCGCGCTGCTGGCGCTCGGCGCGGTCGAAGGTATCGAAGGACCATACGGCCTTATCGTACGCATACTCGCGAACGGCGGCGGTCACGTCGTCGCCCGTGATGTTCAGCGGGAAATCGCGCTTTTCCTTGCCGATCTCGGCAATGATCTTTTCCTGGAACGCGACCAGCTCCTTGATCGCCTCATGGGCGAACAGGATGGCGTCCAGCATGGTATCCTCGGAAACCTCGTTGGCTCCGGCTTCCACCATCATGATGGCGTCCTTGGTGCCGGCGACGTAAAGGCTGATCCTGCTCCTTTCGCGCTGCTCCTCGTTGGGCATGAGCACATACTTGCCGTCCACCATGCCGACATGCACGGAGCCGGTGGGGCCGGCCCAGGGGATATCGCTGATGCCCAGAGCGATCGAAGAGCCCAGCATGGCGGGGATCTCCGGGGGAATATTGGTATCCACGGACAGGGCGGTCGCCACGACCTGCACGTCGTTGCGCATTCCCTTGGGGAACAGGGGGCGCAGGGGGCGGTCGATCAGGCGGCAGGTCAGGGTCGCCTTCTCGGTGGGACGGCCTTCGCGCTTGATGAAGCCGCCGGGGATCTTGCCCACGGCGTACTGCTTCTCTTCAAAGTCCACCGCCAGCGGGAAGAAATCCACGCCCTCGCGCGGGGTTTCGGACGCGCATACGTTGACCAGCACGGCGGTGTCGCCCATGCGGACCAGCACGCTGCCATCGGCCTGCTCGGCATAGTGGCCGAAGTTGAAGGACAGCGGATAGCCCGCGAAGTCCATGGTGTAAGTCTTGTTTTCCATTGTTTTTTCTCTCTCCTCCACATCTTCTTCCAGATACGGCGCACCTGCATCCGTACCATAACAGAAAAGCTAACGGTCAGCCGCCGCGGTTGCTGGACCGCAGATGCGTTCCGTTAGCTTTCCCTTTGCGCTTACTTGCGCAGACCCAGCTGAGCCACCAGCGCGCGGTAGCGCTCGATATCGGTCTTCTTCAGGTAGTCCAGCAGACCACGGCGCTGACCAACCATGAGCAGCAGGCCGCGACGGCTGTGATGGTCGTTCTTGTTCAGCTTCAGATGCTCGTTCAGGTGGTTGATGCGAGCGGTGAGCAGAGCGACCTGGACTTCGGGAGAACCGGTGTCGCCTTCATGGCGGGCGTACTGCTGCATGATTTCAGCCTTGTTGATGGTCATAGGTGTTTCCTCCTCTTGGGGGTGGCTGCCCCTTTTCATAAATGCCGTATGCGCAGCAGGCCGTTGGAGCAGCGGCGCCCCGCGCGTACGGTTCATAAAACCACGCCTACCATTTTATCATGGCCGCAGGGGTTTGTAAACATGTGTTTTCAGGTTTTTCCGGGGAAATTTTATTGTTTTTTCTTCAAATGATTGCGGAGCGCCGAATAAAGTTGTAAAATGGACGCAGAAAACGATGGGAGAAGGTAGTCATGGGACAGATGATAGAAGGCCGGTGGGATTGCTCGTCCTGCGGCAAAAAGATGATCCAGGGAAGATACAAGCACTGCCCGGGCTGCGGCAAAGGCCGTGGCGCGGACGTGAAATTCTATGTGGCGGACCCGAACGACGTGGTCGCCGCCGACGTGCCCGAGAAAGGCCCGGACTGGATGTGCGAATACTGCCAGTCCTACGCGCCGGACAGCGCGAAATACTGCCCCAACTGCGGCGCGCCGCGCTCGGGCAAGGACTATTTTGAGGTGCAGAAGGAGCAGGCCGCCGCGCAGGCGCAGCCGCAGCAGGAAAGCGCGCCCGTAACGCGGGGACCGGCCAGCAAGCGCGCCCCGATCCTCCTGATCATCCTCGCGGCGGTCGCGGCGTTTTTCCTGATCAATTCCCTGATCCCCCGCAACGCCGACGCGCAGATCACCGCAAAAGCCTGGCAGCGGGAGATCGCCGTGCAGTCGCTGGAATGGGTGGACGATTCGGACTGGACGCTGCCCCAGGGCGCGGAGCTCAAGGAGACCGCCCGCGAGATCCGCGATTACGAACGCGTGCTGGATCACTACGAAACCCGCAGCCGTCAGGTGCCCGAGCAGTACATATCCGGCTATTCCACCGAATACCGGGACATGGGCAACGGCTACTTCCAGTCCTATCAGGTGCCGCAGTACGCCACGCGCTACCGCACGGAATACTACGACGAGGCCGTTTACCGCGACGAGCCGATCTACGACACCCGGTATTATTTCAAGATCCAGCGCTGGGTCTATAACCGCACGCTGACCGCTTCCGGCGAGGCCGACACGCCCTACTGGCCGGAGGAAACGCTCGCCGCCGATACCGAACGCGAATACGGCCGCAGCGAGCGCTACGCCCTCAAATGCGCGAACGACAAAAACACCTACACCACCGAATTGCCTTTCGACCAGTGGCAGGCGCTGAACATCGGCGACAAGGTCAGGCTCAAGCTCAGCAGCGGCGGCAGCATCCTGGAAATCACCAAAGCGGACTGAGCCTGCGGGAACCGGTCATCCGCTCTTCCCGGAAAAAACGAAAAACGCATGTAAAAAGGGGCTGTTGCACAGCCCCATCGATCAAATGGATCCTCCATTTGATCGAGAGAAACGCCTTTTCCTTTTCGATTTCCCGGTACTCACTGTTGCTCATTCTTTTGTGAGAACCAATATACCTGTTAACAAAGAGGATATTGCAGATTGGCTTCTGCAACATCCCCTTTTATTGTGTGCGCGGGTGGGAGAACGGGGTTGCCGGCAGCCTGAAACCCGCGTCGGAAACCTCTCCCGTATATTCGGCAGGCGATGGAGAAAAGTCTCCCTTCCCCGTCCGCCGCAGCGCTTTCATCAATCGATCACGCCGCCCTCAACGACCAGATTGTCGGGGTTCACGGCGTCGCCGTACACATCCTTCAGCGTGGCTTCGTAGTCGGCATGGAAGAACTGCTCGTCGGCCAGTTTGACGATCTCCTCGTTGATATAGGCCAGGACGGATTCGTTGCCCTTCTGAACGGCGGGCGCGATGGTATCCAGGCTGCCAAGGCTTTCGATGCCGACGGTGAAGCCGGGGTTCTCGATCGCCCAGGCCAGCACCTCGGTATTATCGGTGGACAGGGCGTCGCCGCGGCCGTCCAGCAGGGCGTTGAAGGTTTCGGTGTAGGTGTCGTACTTCTGCAGCTTGACCTCGGGATGGTTGGCCGTGAAATAGGTCTCCGCCGTCGTGCCCTTGCTGACGATCAGCTGCTTGCCGGCCAGCTGCGCGACGTCGGTGATCAGCGCGCTGTCGGGCGACACGACGCCCAGGGCGACCTTCATGTAAGGCAGCGCGAAATCAATCACTTCGGCGCGTTCGGGCGTCACGGTGAAGTTCGCCAGGATGATATCGACCTTGGCGCTGGTCAGGTATTCCACGCGGTTGGGCGCGTCCACCGGCACCAGCTTGAGCGTAACGCCCAAATCCTCGGCCAGGCGCTTGGCAAGGTACACGTCGTAGCCCTGGTACTCGCCGTTTTCATCCACGTAGCCGAAGGGCTTCTTATCGGAGAACACGCCGATCACCAGTTCGCCGGCGGCTTTGATATCGTCCAGGCTGCGGGCTTTGCTGTCGGCCAGCGCGGAAGTGAAGACAGCGGCGGTCAGGGTCAGGATCAGGGCGAATACGATCATCTTTACAAAGCGTTTCATGGTTTCAATCTCCTTTTTTTATCTTTATTTTATCAGCCGTCGATTGGGGAATAAGCGATTCGCCTTCCGGCGCAACATCGGTTGAAATCATGGTAAGGCATCCTGCGCGGCATATGCTTTCCTCCTTGCGTTCGTTGAAAATAAAAAGCGGGAACGCGGCTCTTTTCTCCGCCGCTCCCGCTTTTGCGCAGCCCGATCAGGGTACGTCAAAGGCTTTCCGGACGCGGCAGGCGCACGGAGCGGCGACAACACATCCACATCCCGGTGAATCCTGTCCGCATACCCCGCGCCTCCTCTCATTAGCCTTAATACCTATCGGAATGGTTGGATTATAGCATGCCCGTACGGCGCTGTCAAGCGTCCGCGCTGTTCTCGCTTTGTTTTTTGGCCGCCTCGTAAACGAAGGTGTTGAGGAACTGCCGCGCGCGCTCGGTTTTCGGATGATGGAAAAACTGCGCGGGCGCGCCCTCCTCCACGATCACGCCGCCTTCCAGGAAGATCACGCGGTCGGCCACGGCTTCGGCGAAGCGCATTTCATGGGTCACGATCGCCATGGTCATGCCCTCCTTCGCCAGATCGAGCACGACGTTTAACACTTCGCGCACCATTTCGGGGTCCAGCGCGGCGGTGATCTCGTCCAGCAGCAGCATTTCGGGCTTCATCAGCATGGCGCGCACCAGCGCCACCCGCTGCTTCTGTCCGCCGGAGAGCGTGCGCGGCAGGGCGTGCGCCTTTTCCTCCAAGCCCACGCGTTTCAGCATGGCCATCGCCTCGGCTTCCACCTCGGCCTTGGGCCGCCTGAGCGCCTTCGTCGGCCCGAGCAGCAGATTGCCCATCACGTCCATGTGCGGGAACAGATCGTAGCTCTGGAACACCATGCCCACCTTCTGCCGCACGGCCACAAGGTCGCGCTTTTCGCCGGTAATGGGCTTTCCCCGCAGCAGGATCTCGCCGCTGTCGATGCGCTCCAGGCCGTTGATGCACCTGAGCAGCGTGGATTTTCCGCAGCCGCTGGGCCCGACGACCACCAGCACCTCGCCCTCGTGGACGGTCAGCGACACATCCTCCAATACGCCGGTGCCGTCAAAGCCCTTGCTGATATGGCGCACTTCCAACAGGGGATTGGCCATGAAAACGTACCTCCTTCAAACGCGCGGTTCACGCCCACTTCTTTTCCAGCCTGCCGGCCGCCAGCGATATGGGCCAGCAAACGATAAAATACAGGAAAAACACCACGCCGTAGATTCCCACGGCGGCCTGCAGCGCGTCGTAGCGCGCGTTGTCGATAATCTGCTGCGCCACCTTGAGCACCTCCACCACGCCGATCAGCATGATCAGCGAGGTCGTTTTGATCATGCGCGTCGCCAGGTTGATGGCCTGCGGGATCAGTCGCCGCACGGTCTGCGGGATGATGACATAGCGGTACACCTGCCCGCGGGTCAGTCCCAGCGCGTTGGCGCTTTCGGTCTGGTGCCGGGGAATGGACTGCACCGCGCCGCGCACCAGATCGCCCATCTCCCCCGCGCCCCAGAAGGTGAACACGATCACCGCCGAGGCCTCGCCCGAAAGCTGGATATCGAAGGCCTTCGCCATGCCGAAATACACCAGGAACAGCAATACCAGCTGCGGCACGATGCGGATGGTCTCGAGCCACAGGCGGCAGAAGGCGCGGATCGCCCTGTTTTTCATGGTCATGAGCATGCCCACCAGCAGGCCGAGCGCAACCGACAGCGCGATGGCCGCCAGCGACAGGCTCAGCGTGACCCATAGCCCCTGCAGCAGGCGCGCCAGATTGCGGCCCTTAAGCAGCACGTCCAAAGCCTGCATAGCGGAGCCTCCTTTCCAGCCAGGAGAAAACGACCGAGATGGGCAGCAGCAGCACCAGATAGGCGGCCACCAGCATCAGCAGCGCTTCATCGGTCTTGTAATACATGCCGATCAGATCCTTGGCGACGTACATCAGGTCGGCCAGCGCCACGGCGCTGAAGACGCTGGTTTCCTTGGTCAGAAAGATCACGTTCGCGCATACGGCGGGCACAGCGGTGGCAAGCGCCTGGGGAAAAATCACATACCGCAGGTTTTGCAGGCCCGTCAGGCCAAGGCATTCCCCGGCCTCCCGCTGGGTTTTGTCCACGGCCTCCAGGCCGCTTCTGAAAGCCTCGGCCATGTACGCCCCGCCCAGGAAGGTAAGGCCGATCACGGCGCAGGTTTCGCTGCTCAGGCGGACGCCCACCTTGGGCAGGCCGAAATAGAGGAAAAACAGCTGCACCAGCAGCGGCGTGTTCCGGGCCAGCTCGATATACGCGCGGGCGATCTGCCGCAGCGCCGGCAGCCGGTAATGCTGGGCAAGGCAGCACAAAAGCCCCACCGCCATCGACAGCGCGATGCCCGTCAGGCCCATGCGCAGCGTCAGCAGCGCGGCTTCCGCGTACATGGGCGTAAAGCGCTGAATAAACGTCCAGTCCATCCCGATCTCCTTTTGGGAATCCCCGATGAAAAAAAGAGCGGCGCCCCGCGGCCCGCTCCTCCATATCCGTTCAAAGGTTTCAGCAGCGCGGCGGCAAGCAAAAAACAGCGCAGCTGCAACACAGCGCCCGCTCTTCCCAGCGCACGGTCCGTTTTTTCACGCCGCAGCACCTCCTCCTGTTTTAACTATACGCTGCCCGCGAAAAAGTGTCAATAAAGTTTTGCATCTTCCGCCATAAAAATACAAAACAGATTCAATCGCCCGCCTTTTGCCGGGAACGCTTTTTGCCGCCGCGCGGAAGATCGGCTCTGTTCTTTCCGGCGGAAGTATGATACAATGATTCCGCGGCAATATCCGCCAATTTTCAGAAACGGACAAACAACATGAACAGCAGAGATATCAACGAGATCCGCCGCCGCCTGACGCCGGACAACAATAACCTGACCTGCATCCGCGGCTGCTACGTGAGCAGCAAGAAAGAAATCATATCGCTCTTCCGCCTGCCGCCCGTATCGCTGCCGCCGGAGGAATGCGAAAAATACCTCTCGATCTTCAAAAAGGCGCTTTCCGGCACGCCGGATAAAAACCTGGTGGACATCGCCTTCGCCAACGAGGCCGTGGGCGTCAGCGACGAGCACAGGCTGCTGACGGCGCTCAAGGACAGCGCGCTGAACGACGACGACATGGCCCAGGTGTTTTTCCAGCGGGTCATCGACGGGCTGAATCCCCAGGAAGCCTGCCTGATCCTGCTGGCCCACGACGCCTACGACATCCCCTTTCGCGGCGGCGGCGAAAGAGACGACGATATCGCCGGCGAAATGTTCAGATACATCCTGTGCGCCGTATGCCCGGTCAGGCTCAGCAAGCCCGGCCTCGCCTACAGCGCGGGGGACAACCTGTTCCATCCCGAGGAGCCCAACTGGGTAGTCGGCGCGCCGGAACTCGGCTTCATGTTCCCCGCATTCGAGGAACGCGCGGCCAATATCTACAACGCCCTTTGCTATACCAAGGACACCGCCGAGAGCCACGAAAGCTTTATCAGCGCCGTGTTCGGCGCCGCGCCGCCCATGCCCGCCGCCGAACAGAAGGAAGCCTTCCGGGAGATCCTGCAGGATACGCTGGCCGAGGAATGCAGCCTGGAAGTGGTGCAGAGCGTGCACGATCAGCTGCGCGAACAGATCGCCGAGCAGAAGCACGACCGGCAGGCGCCGCCGCTCAAGGTGTCCGCGCCGCAGATCCGGCAGGCGCTGGAGGTCTGCGGCGTGCCCGAAGAAAAGATGACGGCCTTCGAGCAGCGCTATCAGGAGCAGTTCGGCGGCGGAATGGACGTAAGCGCCGTCAACGTGGTGGACACCCGGCAGTTCGAGGTGCGCACGCCGAACGTGGTGATCAAAGTCGATCCCGATCACAGCGACCTGGTGGAAACGCGTGTGATCAACGGCAGCAAGTATATCCTGATCCGCGCCGACGAGGGCGTGGAGGTAAACGGCGTGAATATCAGCATCATGCCGATGTAAAGAAAGGAAGATCCGGATGATCGCGCAGTATCCGCCCATGGGCTGGAACAGCTGGGATTGCTTCGGCGCGGCGGTGACCGAGGACGCCGTGCGCGCCAACGCGGAATATATGGCAAAGCATCTGCGTCCCTTCGGCTGGGAATACGTCGTGGTGGATATCCAGTGGTATCAGCCCACGGCCACCACCCATGCCTATGAACCGTTTTCCGACGTGCGCATGGACGGCTTCGGCCGCCTGCTCCCCGCCGAAAACCGTTTCCCCAGCGCGGCGGGCGGCGCGGGGTTCAGGCCGCTGGCCGATTACGTGCACGCCCTGGGGCTCAGGTTCGGCATTCATATCATGCGCGGCCTGCCCCGCATGGCGGCGCACCGGCGGCTGCCCATCCTGAACGGCGCGTTCACCTGTGATCAGGCCGCCGATCCCAATTCGATCTGCGCCTGGAACCCCGACATGTACGGGCTCAGATGCGATCTGCCCTCGGCCCAGGCCTATTATGACAGCATATTCAGCCTGTACGCCTCCTGGGGCGTGGATTACGTAAAGTGCGACGATATCGCCCGCGAATACCCGCGCTGCGAGAAGGAAATAGAGATCATTTCCCGCGCCTGCCGGAACTGCGGGCGGGAGATCGTGCTCAGCCTTTCCCCCGGCCCCGCGCCGCTGGAGCGGGCGGAGCACCTGAAAAAATACGCAAACCTCTGGCGCATCACCGACGATTTCTGGGATGAATGGCGGCTGCTTCGGGCGATGTTCGAGCGCGCCGAAAAATGGTGCGTGCACGCCGGGCCCGGGCATTGGCCGGACGCCGACATGCTGCCCGTTGGCGCGCTGCGCCAGTGCTATGGCGGCAGGGACTGGACGCGCTTTACCCAGGCCGAGCAGCGCGCGATGATGACGCTGTGGTGCATGATGCGCTCCCCGCTGATGATCGGCGGCGACCTGCCGCAAAACGACGATTTCACGCTGCGCCTGCTGACCAACGCCGGCGTGCTGGGCATTGAAAAGGATACCTGGTGCGCGCATCCGCTGTATACGACGGAAACCGAATGCGCCTGGATCGCGCCGAGGAAAGACGGGAATGGCTGCTACGCGGCGGCCTTCAACCTGAGCGACGAAACAAGGACGGTAACGATCCCGCCGGAAGCCGTCGAGCTTCCTTTCACGAAGGCCGAAGAAATGTGGAGCGGCAGGATCCAAAGCGTACTGACCGCCGCGCTGCCGCCCCATGACGCGGCGGTGTGGAAGCTGACGAACGAGTAAAAGAGGAGCGCTATGGAAGAGCTTCGCGCAACGATCGGCGAAACGCTGTTTCGCAACGAGGAAAACGGATACAGCGTGGTGAACTGCCGCGCGGGCCGCGAAAACGTCACCGTGGTGGGCATCCTGCCCGAGGTGGCGTCCGGCGAAAAGGCGGTTTTTCACGGCGACTGGACGACCCATCCCCAGTACGGAAAGCAGTTCAAGGCCAGCCAGTGCGAGATCCAGACGCCTTCCACCCTGCTGGGCATCGAGCGTTACCTGTCCAGCGGGCTGATCCGCGGCATCGGCCCGGCCACCGCCCGGCTGATCGTGCAGGAATTCGGCAAGGATACGCTGACGGTCCTCAGCGAGCATCCCGAACGGCTGACCGATATCACCGGCATCGGCAAGAAACGCGCCGCGCAGATCTCCCAGAGCTATCAGGAACAGTACGCCACGCGGCAGGTCATGGTTTTTTTGCAGTCCTACGGCGTATCGCCCAGCCTGGCGGTCAAGATCAGCAAGGTTTACGGCAGCGCGGCGCAGGAAAAGATCCGCGCCAATCCCTACTGCATGGTAGAGGATATCGAGGGCGTGGGCTTCCTGACGGCGGACCGCATCGCCCTTTCGATGGGCGTTGCGCCCGACAGCCCCGAACGCCTGAGCGCCGGGCTGATCTACGCCCTGCAGGACGCGGCGGCAACCGCCGGGCATACCTATCTGCCCACCGGCTTGCTGCTGCAGACCGCCGGAAGACTGCTGAAGGTCGATCCCGATCTGCTGGAAACCCACCTGAGCGGGCTGCTGCTCAGCCGCAAGCTGAGAAGCCACGTGGTGGAGGATACCGAGGGCGTGTTCCTGCCCCGGATGTGGCAGGCCGAAAGCGAGATCGCGCGCCGTCTGCGCGACCTGCAGGCCGCCGCTCAGACCGTGATGAGCAGCACGGTTTCGGCCCAGATCAGGGGCTTTGAAAGCGCCAACGGCATCCGTTTTTCCGAAACCCAGCGGAAGGCCATATCGCTGGCCGTTCAGCAGGGGCTGCTGGTGATCACCGGCGGGCCGGGCACCGGCAAAACCACCATCATCAACTGCATCCTTTCGCTTCTGGACCGGGAGAGCGTGCTTCTTGCCGCGCCGACCGGGCGCGCGGCAAAGCGCATGAGCGAAGCCACCGGGCATGAAGCCAGCACGCTGCACCGCCTGCTCGAATACGGCGGCGAGGACGGCCAGTTCACCCGGGACGAGGAAAACCCGCTGGACTGCACCTGCATCATCGTGGACGAGATGAGCATGGTGGACGTGTTCCTGATGCGCGCCTTCCTGCGGGCCGTACAGCAGGGAACGCGGCTGATCCTGGTGGGCGACGCCGACCAGCTGCCCAGCGTAGGCGCGGGCAACGTGCTGGGCGACATCCTCAAAAGCGGGGCCGTGCCCTCCATCCGCCTGACGGAGATTTTCCGTCAGGCCGAAACCAGCCTGATCGTGCGCAACGCGCACGCCATCAACCGGGGAGAAATGCCCATCCTGAACCAGAAGGGCGGCAACTTCTTCTTCGAGCGCCGCCCCTTCGGCGAGGACGCCGCCAGATCGATCGTCGAATTGTGCAGCGTCCGTCTGCCTAAATTTCTCAAGACCTTCGAGCCCATGCGCGATATCCAGGTGCTCAGCCCCACCAAGAAGGGCGCGTGCGGCGTGCTGGCCTTAAACGCCATGCTGCAGGAAGCGCTCAACCCCCCGGCAGCGGACAAGAAAGAGCTGAATTACGGCGACAGGGTCTTCCGCCGGGGCGACAAGGTCATGCACATCAAAAACAACTATCAGCTCGAATGGGAAGACGGAAAGGGCGGCGAAGGCCAGGGCGTTTTCAACGGCGACATGGGCACCGTGCTCACCGTCGATCCCGAGGACAAGGAGCTGACCGTGCTCTTTGACGACGACCGAACGGCGGTATACGAATACCCCATGCTGGAGGAGCTCGAACTGGCTTACTGCCTTTCGGTGCACAAGAGCCAGGGAAGCGAGTTCACCTGCGTGGTGATGCCCGCCGTGGGCGGCCCGCCCATGCTGCTGACGCGGAACCTGTTTTACACCGCCCTCACCCGGGCCAGGCAGCTGGTCGTGCTGGTGGGCCGGGAGGACGCCGTGGCCGCCATGGTCGGCAACAACCACATCGCCCGGCGCTATACGGCGCTGGCCGAACGGCTGAGCGAACTGCCGGGAGCCGCGGAATGATGGAACGCCTGCTCAATTTTTTCTTTCCACGCGGCGCGGAATGCCTGGTCTGCGGCGATCCCAGGCGCGCGGACGAGCGGTATTGTCTGTGCCCGGACTGCCGGCGGGAGCTGCTTTCCCTGCGGCTGCGGGAAAACGTGTGCATCCGCTGCATGCACCCGCTGGACGGCAAGGGCCTCTGTCCCTTCTGCAGGGCGGGCAGGCTTGAGCCCATGACGGCGGGCTACGGCGCGTTCCGCTACGCCGGGGCGGCGAGGACGCTGGTTCATCTGCTCAAATACGGCTATCAGGACGAGGCCGCGGCGGCGCTGGCAGCCGTGATGGCCCAGTGCTTTCCGGAAAACCGTTACGACGCGCTCGTGCCTGTGCCGCTGCACCGCGCAAGGCAGCGGATGCGCGGAGCCAACCAGTCCGCCGTCCTGTGCGGCCTGATCGGCCAAAGGACGGGCCTGCCCACGCTCGACGCCTTGACGCGCACGCGCAAAACGAACGAGCAGGCAAAAATAAAAGGCGCGGGCGCCCGCCAGCGCAACGTGCGCGGCGCGTTCGCGGCGCACGGAGAAATAAGCGGCCTCAGGCTGCTGCTCGTCGACGACGTGCGCACCACCGGCGCGACGGCCCGCGCCTGCGCCGAAACGCTGCTGGCAGCCGGCGCGAAGGACGTGGGCATCCTGACGGCGGCCATCGCGCAGGAACATACGAGATAAGGGAGAAAAAGCATGGCTCTGATTTCCTGTCCCAAATGCGGAAACACCATATCGGAATATTCCGACGTCTGCCCGCACTGCGGCCACCCGATCCGCAAGGAGAAGGAGAAAAAACGCCGCGCGCTGTACGCAACGCTGGGAACGTGCGCGGTGATCATCGCAATCACCGCCGTAGTCATCCTGCTCAGCTATCTGGCGGGCCGCAAAAAAGCGGCCGCTCCGACGAGCACGCCCAAAGCCGTCCGCTATACGGTGAACATCCAGCCCGCCCCCACCTCGTTCGATTACAGCATGTCCCCGTCGCAGAATTACAGGGCGAAATCAGCCGTCGGAAAGCGCGCCAGAGCGCTGATCGCGGAAAAGCCCTATTCCTATTCCGGGCTGGTTCGCCAGCTTCGCTACGAGGGCTTCAGCCTGTCGGATCTTCTGTACGGGCTTTCGCCGGACGATTTCGACTGGAACGAGCAGGCCGCGCGGAAGGCAAAGGAGCTGATCGCGTCCGGTTCGTATACCCGGGACGCGCTGATCGAAAAGCTGAAATCGCTCAGCTTTTCCGGAAAGGAAGCGGAATACGGAGCCGATCACTGTGGACAGGCCTGGGAAACCCTTGAAATATGACGGATAATTTGCTATAATATTTCCGAAGTATTAAGGAGATATGACATGACCTTTCTTCAGGAGATCACCGCGCGGTTCCCGATCCGCAAAACGGCGGAGCAGAAAGAGGCTTTCCTGAAATACGCCCTGGCCGCAGCCCGCAAAATGGGGTATGAAGCCCGGATCGAGGAAAACGGCAGGCACCGCAACTGGATCGCGGGCGATCCCGAAACGGCGGAAATCATCTTTACCGCCCATTACGATACCCCGGCGGTCAAGCCGCTGCCCAACCTGATCATCCCGCGCAACGTTCCGCTGTTTCTGCTGTATCACTTCTGCGTTGTGCTGCTGCTCTTCGCGGTCAGCTTCGGCGCGGCCTATCTCCTTTTTTTGCTGACGCGGGAAAAAAGGCTGACGCTGATCGCGTTTATTCTGGCCTATTACGCCCTGCTGATGCTGATTACTGTTGGTCCCGCCAACAAAAACAACGTCAACTGCAACACGTCGGGCGTTGCGGCGGTGATGCAGCTGATGCTGCGGATCCCGGAAGAAGCCCGCGGCCAGGCGGCGTTCATCCTGTTTGACAACGGCGAAAAGGGCAGGCTGGGCAGCCGCGCCTACGCCACCCGTCACCAGCAGATCAAAAAGCGCTCGCCGGTATTCAACATGGACTGCGTGGGCGTGGGCGATCATCTGCTGATCGGCGTCAAGAATTTCGCCCGCGCCACCTTCGCGTACGGTTTCCTTCAGAACGCCTTTACGCAGCGGGACGGCATCACGCCGCATTTCTATCCGAACAGCGGCTGCATCCTGCATTCCGATCATCAGTCCTTCCGCTGCGGGATCACCGCCACCGCCTGCAGGCGGCGCAGGCTGATCGGCTTCTATACGCCCGATATCCAGACCCGGCGGGATACGAAAGCCGATCAGGCCAACATCGACTATCTGACCGACACGCTGACCGAAGTTGTAAAAACAATGGCGGAAAATTGATTTTGGCCCCGCGGCGGGATACAATAAAGAAAAGAAACGGAGGTGAGCGTATGCGTAAAACGCTGTTGATCGCGCTGCTGCTTAGTCTGTCGGTTTGCATGGCCTTTGCGGAGGAAACGTCCTTCGCAGCGGACTGGTTCGACGCGCGATATGCCGAACTGACGCCGCAGGGCGTCGAAGCCGAAAGAACGGAAAGCGCGTATACGCTCACGCTGGCCGGCGGCCGGTCCGTTCAGTCGCTTTGCCTCACGGTTTCGGGCGATCTGCGCTTCGGAAGGTACGCGCAGCTCGTGCGCACGGCGCTGCTCGATACGCAGACCGGGGAAGAGACGGCGCTCGACGCGGTGTTTCCGGACCCGGACGCCCTGCAGGAATTTCTGGATTCCTATGTGGAAGAGAACGTGGCGGACGAGCTCAATACGTATCTGGACGCCGGCGACCTGCTGCCCGTCCCGCTGGACGCGGTCAGCTTTGACGCGCTGGGCGTCACCTTCCATTATCCCATGGAACGGTTTCAGTATTTCAGCGGCCACGCCGGAGCCGTGCAGCTGCAATGGTACGAGCTCGCGGAACAGCTGGCGGCCGAGCCGCCGGAGCAGCCCTTCCCCCTTCTCCCCGGCGGAAAGATCGAAGAAGCATTGGCGGCTTACGGCAGCCTGACCGATCCCGATCTGGTGGCGGGCGGCGAAATATACGAGTTTGAAAGCCCGGCGCTTCGCGGAGCGCAGGCCGTCGCCGACGCGGACGGGCTGATCACGGCCGTGCGCAGCGCGCGGTTCTGCATACGGGGCGTCCGCCCCGGGACCGCCCGGGAAGAAGCCGAAGCCCTGCTGGGCGAAGCCGCCCGCGCGTTCCCGCTGGAGGCAAACGCCGCCTCCGGGCTGCGGCTGCGGCCGGGCACGGCGGCACAGTATCCCTGGGAGGACGAACAAACCCTGACCCTGTATTATGACGAGGGCGGCCTGGCCTATCTGGCGGAGGTCAGCCTGCGGTAAGGAGTATTTCAGTTTTATGGCGCAATCAAAAAAGAACCAGGTCAAAACCACCGATCGCGGAGGCATGGCGCGGCTGATCTTCAGCTGCGTCTTTGTCGCCCTGGGATTGGCGTGGCTGTTCGGCCTGGTGATGGATACCGTATCCGCCTGGCGCACGCTGCGCCTCTTCCGGGATACGGCCAACGGCCTTGCGGGAGCGCTTTGCGCGCTGCTGCCCGCGTTTTCGCTGTGGGCGGGCGGGCTGCTGCTGGCCTCGGCCCGCAGGAAAACGTCGCCGCGCGTTTACCTTTGCGCATTGGGCATGTATCTGTGCCTGCTGGCCATCCTGACGCTCGTCACTTCCATCGGCTCGCGGGCCATATCGCTGATGGACTATATCGCCAACAGCAACAAGGACGCCCTGCACATCGCGAACAACACCTCCTTCGGGGCTTATCTGACCGGCGCTTACAACCTGCGCGCCTTCAACGGCGGGCAGCTGGTGGGCGGCGGCCTGATGGGCATGCTGCTGGCCTACCCGATCAACAACGTGTTCGGGCCGGTGGGCGGCGTGGCGCTGCTGGCCGTGCTGATGCTGATCCTGCTGCTGGTGATGCTGCGCGTCAATCCGGCGGACATCGTATCGATGATCGGCGACCACCGCTACCGCCGCGAGGAGGAGCAGTGGATGGAGGAAAACCAGGCGCAGTCCGAGGAACCCGCGCAGCCCACATGGGGCGAGGTCAATCCCTGCCCGGTGCAGCCGCTGATCCCGCAGCAGAACGTGCAGTACACCGGCACCAGCGTGCAGAGCGACGTGGAGCCCAGCTTCCTGGTGGAAGAGCGCGAATTCGCGCCGCCGTCCCCCGAAGACAGCCAGCAGAGCTTTGTTCCCGTGCAGTCCGGCGTGCTCTATGAGGAGCATATTCCCGTCATGGAACAGACGCCTGCCGCGGAAAAGCCCGCCCGCCGCCGGCGTTCGGCGCAGAAGCAGCAGGAAGAGCAGGCCATGCCCGCGCGTCCCGCCGCGCAGCAGATGCCGGCGCAGCCCGCGCCCGAGGAGGAAGTCCCCTGGTATACCGCCGGTGAGACCGTTCCCCCGATCCGCGAGGAGGAGCCCGCGCCCGCGCCGGAAAGCAAGCCCGCGCCCGTCCAGCGTCCGGCGTCGACCGTTACCGGCGGCAGGCATACCTCGGGCGAAGTGCGGCCCGTGTATACCGATCCCGCCGTGCCGCTGACCGGCGAGCGCATTTCCATTACCGGCCAGAACAACGACCGCCCGCGCATCGATCCTTTCGAGGTCAAGCACACCGCCGAAGCCGTCAAGCAGGCGACCGGCCAGTACGTTTTCCCCTCCATGGGGCTGCTGCGCGAGCCCAAGCAGCAGCACGTCGATACCAGCGCCGAGGACGACGCCCGCGCGAAGCTGCTGGAGCATACGCTCGCTTCCTTCAATATCGACGCCCGCGTGGAATACGTGGTGCACGGCCCGGCCATTACGCGCTTCGCCCTGCGCCTCGCGGACGGTGTGAACGTGAACAGGCTCAACACCATCTCCAACAACCTGGCCATGAGCATGAAGGCCATCGGCCTGCGCATTGAGATCCCCATCCCCGGCACCAGCCTGGTGGGCATCGAGGTGCCCAACGCGAAGGTGTCCATGGTCACGCTCAAGGAAGTGCTGGACAGCGACATCATGCGCGCCAATTCTTCGCCCACGGCCGTCGCAATCGGCAAGGATATCACCGGACAGCCGATCTGCTGCGAGCTGAGCGACATGCCGCATATGCTGATCGCCGGCGCGACCGGCAGCGGCAAATCGGTCTGCATCAACAGCATTATCCAGAGCATCCTGTTCCGCGCGACGCCGCAGCAGGTGCGCATGCTGATGATCGACCCCAAGCTGGTCGAGCTGCAGCCCTACAACGGCATCCCGCACCTGCTGACCGAAGTGGTCAGCGATCCCAAAAAGGCCGCCGCCGCCCTGGACTGGCTGGTGCAGGAAATGGGCGACAGATACCGCCGCTTCCAGCAGATCGGCGTGCGCAATATCGGCGGCTATAACAAAAAGATGACCAATCCCGCCGATAAAATGCCCGATATCGTGGCGATCATCGACGAGTTCAGCGACCTGATGGTCCAGTGCCGCAAGCAGGTGGAGGAGAGCATTCAGCGCCTGGCCGCGCTGGCACGCGCCGCGGGCATCTATATGATCGTCGCCACCCAGCGGCCCTCGGTGGACGTGATCACCGGCGTCATCAAAGCCAATATCCCCAGCCGCATCGCCTTCGCCGTGGCCAACAACGTGGACAGCCGCACCATCATCGATTCGGTCGGCGCGGAAAAGCTGCTGGGCAAGGGCGATATGCTGTACTTCCCGCGCAGCGAATTCCGCCCCGTGCGCGTGCAGGGCTGCTTCGTGTCCGACAGCGAGGTGCAGGAGATCGCCGATTATGTAAAAACGCACAACGAAGCCCTGTACGACGCCCGCGTGGACGAGCATATGGAAAAAGCCACGCAGGAGCAGGAGCAGGCTGCGAACGGCAAAGAACCCGATTACGAAATGCAGGCCGATACTGAAAACGAGCTGCTTCAAAAAGCCATCGCCATGGCGGTGGAAAGCGGGCAGATGTCCATCAGCATGCTGCGCCGCCGCCTGGGGCTGGGACACAGCCGCGCGGGCAAGCTGATCGATACCATGGCAAGCATGGGCATCGTCAGTCAGGACGAGGGCCCCAAGCCGCGCCGTACCCTGATCACCCGCGAGGATTATCTCAAAATGCAGGCTGAAATCATGGATCAGTGACCGAAAAAAAGATACCCTCGGGGAGGGAGCCTGTCCGGAGCCTTCCGGCCCGCTTTTCGCTGTTCGCTTGCGCTGGCCGAAGGCCAGGATTACCATCCCAATGGAAGGTTTTTCGGGCGCTCAAAGCCCCCGGACCCCGGCTGCGGCGATTGCTGCGCAGCTTGTCGAACAAGCAACTTGCCGCTGTCAGTTGGATAGGATGTGCCACCGCTCCAGGGCGGGCCAGCTTCGCTGGCCCGCCCTGGAGCTTGCTTGTCCCATAGGCCAAACAGGCGGAATCAAGTCTGGTTTACGCTCCGCGCTGAACGCCGGCAGATTTGGGATGGATTTTTCGCCCTGGCTAAGCTGAATGGAGGGAGGCGTAGCAGCGCTACGTTGACCGGAATGAAGCAATGCCAAGACGGAAAAGACACCCAAAGATGATAAGATTTTAGATTGAGAATAGTATAAAAAGGGGGCTGCTGCGCTTTTTCTTCGTGCAGCAGCCCCTTTTTCGCTCCGGCTGAGCGGGGGTTCCGTTTGGAACGCGTTCACGGATTGCCGCCGTCTGTCAGCTGCCGCAGCCAACCCGGCGAAAGCGTCTGCTCCGGCTCGAAAAGATCGGAGGTCATGTAATCGTAGACGGCCTGCTGCAACGCGCGGGCTTCGGGATACCGCTGCAAGTCATGCAGGCCCATGCTGGAAAACAGCAGCCTGCCGTTCAGGCAGCGGCATTCAAACAATTTTGCCATAGGCCGGAGGAAGGCGTAGCTGTCCATTTCGGTCACGATGGCGCGGACGGGCTCCGGCAGGATCACCGCCCGCTGGGACGCCATGGGCCACCACTGCCAGTCGCTGTGCGCTTCGGTGGGGAAAGCGCGGAACAGCGGATGCCCGCTGTCGATCAGCTGTCCCATGCCGCCGGCCTGGTGCGGGAAGGTGCATACCGACCAGAAATCGGGGCTGAACTGCGTTTTGATCGAACGCGGCAGCGCTTCCGCCGTAGCGTCCGGCGCCAGATACACGCGTCCGCCCGCTTCCAGCGCGCGCAGGGCGTTTTCGTCAAAGGCGCGGCATTCATAAACGCTTTCCGGGCATACGGGGCGGCAGTCGGGATACACCCACAAGGGGTAACGGTTGATGATCCCGCAGAAGGAAAGCTCCAGCGTCAGCTTTTCGGCGCGGTCAGCGCATGACAGCGTCAGGCTGACTTCGCCCGCGTCGGACAGCCCGCCCGCGGGCGCGAGGACGTCCGGGAGCGCGCCTTGCAGGGTTTCTTTTCCGCCCGAGAGCGTCCAGCGCAGCTCTCCCCGCAGCTCCTTTTTCCCGTAATTGGCGACGCGCACGGGAACGCGCACGGTTTCGCCCGCCGTACAGGTAAAGCGCGGAAGCAGCGCGAGGGGCAGCGCGTCCCGGAAAAAGGCCGAAAAGCGTTCAGGCCGGGCGAAGTCATAGGGCTTGGGCTGCAAATGCGCGTTCATCATGCCGATCAGCGCCGTTCCCTGGCCGGGAAAATCCTGCAGGCCCAGCAGCGATATGCCGCTGTATCCGGCAGTGCGCAGGGCGGCTTCGACCTCGGCGCGGTAGCACAGAAGCGAAAGCTCGCCGGTAGCCTCCACCCGGCGTTTCCATTCGCCCTCCGTCATGGCGGCCAGCGCCCTTTTCCGGATATGCGTCAGGTTGTCCGGCCTGGTAACGCCGCGGAAAGCCCGGATTTCGTCAAAGTCCGGCAGCACTTCATACTGCCCCACCTCAAAGGAAAAGACCGGCTGATCGCTTTCGCGGCGGATATCGGCCATGACCGCGTCATAATCGTGCCTCGCGTCCGGGTATTCCTGGTTGAGCCACCCCTGAGCGCCGTCGGACGCCGCGCGCAGCGGCTGACCGCGCCAGACCATGGCCGTATAGAAATCGCTCGCGGCGTCGCATCCGATCGCGCCGTAATGCACGTTGGAGCCGTTGGCGTACAGCCGGGTGCCGTCGTAATCGCGCGCCGTTTTCAGCAGTTCGTCCATGTACGCGTGGCCCGCCGCGTCGGTGCGCAGCTCGTTTCCGAAGGTCAGCATCACGAAGGACGGATGATTGGCAAGCACGCGCAGAATGCCCAGCAATTCCTCCCTGTAATACCGCCGTGGTTTCTCCGTGGAAAAGGCGGTCTTCGGGTTCCAGTGCGAAAGCTCGGGCTGCATCAGCATGCCCATTTCGTCGGCTGCGGCAAAGGCGGCCTCCGGCGGGCAATGGCTGTGGAAGCGCATGCAGTTGACGCCGTACGCCCGGTATTTTTGCAGGATCGCTTTCCAGCCCGCAATCCCCATGGGACAGCAGCCCGTTTCCGGAAAAACGGCGCAGTTGGCCTCGGCGCGCAGGAAAACGCGGCGGCCGTTCAGCGTCAGGCAGCCGTTTTCCGCCCGGAAGGTCCTCAGTCCGAAGCGGATTGTTTTTTCGCCGAGCCCGTCGCCGGAAACCGTCAGGGCGCACAGATTGCCCTCTTCCATGTCCCAGCGCGGCGCGTCGGGACGCAGCGGAATATCCCTGATCCAGACCGCATGCAGGCCGGCCGGAACGGACGCGCGCTGCTGCACGGGCCGCATCATCGCGTCCGAGCCGATCCGCAGCGCGCCTTCCCAGGCCCGGGCGGCGTCGATCTCCACGCACACGTCCAGTGCGTCCCGCCGGGGATACGCGCGGACGCCTGCGAAGTATGCCGGTTTCTCCGCGTACAGGCGCAGGCGGCCCAGCAGGCCGTTCCAGTTGGTCTGGGTTTCATCGGTCGCGGCGGAAGAATGAATGATATCGGCCGCGGGCCAGCCGGGATAGCTGTTGTCGGACAGAAAAACGAATTCGTCGTGCCCCGACGCAAGGCCGGTGACCTCGAAAACATACGGCGTGGAAATGGTGGCGGGGTAGACCGTCGGCGCTTCCCTGCCGTTGACGAGCAGGCGCAGATGCCGGGCGCGCTCGCACTCCAGAAAAACGCGTTTCCCGGCGGGCGGCGTCCAGTCGATCACGCGGGAAACGCGCGCCTCACCCTCGTAGGTGTGCTTCCGGGTCAGCCGGGTCACGATGGGATCGCCCTCATGCCAGAACCCGATTTCGCGCACGTTGTCCAGCTTCCATTGCCGCAAGGGGTCGTCGGCAAACCCGACGCCCTGCTCGTCCAGCGTGCCGGGCAGCCGCAATTCGGTTTCGCAGCCGGGGATCCGGCAGCTCCATATACCGGAAAGATCAAGATTTTTCATGTGCATTCTCCTGACGGCTTTTTTTACGGGCCTTTCGTTCAGTATAGTACAGGCCGGACGCGTTTTCAACCAAAATCGTCGAAAGACCGCGCTTTTCCCCCGCCGCGCTCCGCCCCGCAATCGCTCGTTAAATATCGGTTGCAAGTGTTACGAAAAAATGTACTGAGAAAGAGAAAAACGCGAAAATTGTCGAAAAACTGTAGCTGCCATATGTAATAAAATCGAAAAATATATAATTTTATATATGGATATATTCCCATTCGGAATTTCACTTTTTTTCGGGGGCGTAATAAGATGTATTTGGTGAGAGTTGGTTTTTTGATAAAAAACCGGCCGCCAACCGATATTACGATCCTGCGGAAAAAAGTTTTTCCGCGTCAGTTCATGGCCGGGACGAACCGAAAAAAACGAGGCACGGTGCGGCCCGCAGCACAGTAAAAGGGAGGTAAACGATGGAGGAAGTCATTCAAGGGACTGAGCAGGTCGCGGCCGCCGTCGCGAGCACTGACATTCCCACCTGGTTTGTGGTAGTGATGGGCATAGGCACCGTGTTTATCGGCCTGATCTGCCTGATCGCGCTGATCAGCGCGCTGGGCGCCGTCATGAAGCGCGTCAACGAAAAGCAGGAAGCGGAGAAGGCCGCGGTCCGCGCCGCGATGCCCGCCCACGCCGCCCCCGCCGCCGGCGACGCGATCCCCAACCGCGGCGAGCTGGTAGCCGCCATTTCCGTGGCCCTGGCCGAAGAGCTGGGCAAGGACGTGAAGGCTATCCGCATTCACAGCATCAAACGGGTATAATATAAGAAACGAAAGGAAGATAAAACCGCCATGAAAAAGTATCGTGTAAACGTTAACGGCACCCAGTATGATATTACCCTGGAAGTGCTGGAAGGCGACGCCGCCGCCGCTCCCGCCCCCAAGGCCGCTCCCGCCGCTCCCAAGGCCGCCGCTCCCGCCGGAGGGACCGCCGTGAACGCGCCCATGCCCGGCACCATCCTGTCCGTCAGCGTCAAGCCCGGCCAGGCCGTCAAAAAAGGCGATATCCTGGTCATGCTTGAAGCCATGAAGATGGAAAACGAGATCATGGCCCCCGTGGACGGAACCGTGAGCGCCGTCAACGTGACCAAAGGCCAGTCCGTGCAGTCCGGCGACGCGCTTGTGACCATCGCGTAAGGCGGAGGGTACGGCATGGAAACGATTATGAATTTTCTCCAGCAGACCGGTTTCTCCATGCTTGGGGAAAACTGGAAAGCGCTGGTGATGATCGTCATCGCCCTCGTGCTGGCGTATCTGGCGATCGTCAAAAAGTTTGAGCCCCTGCTGCTTTTGCCCATTTCCTTCGGTATGCTGCTGACCAACCTGCCGGGCGCGAACCTCTATCATGAAGAGCTGTTCGCGGGCGGTCACGTGCACTGGGCGGCGCTGGCCGGAAGCGAACAGATCGAGATTGGCGGCGTGATGACCACGGTTTCCGCCGGCCTGCTGGATTATCTGTATCTGGGCGTCAAGCTGGGCATTTATCCCTGTCTGATCTTCCTGGGCGTAGGCGCGGGCACCGATTTCGGCCCCCTGCTCGCCAACCCCAAGACGCTGCTGCTGGGCGCGGCGGCGCAGCTGGGCATCTTTATCGTGTTTATTCTCGCCCGCCTGCTGGGCTTCACGCCCGCCGAATCGGGCGCTATCGGCATCATCGGCGGCGCGGACGGCCCCACCGCGATCTATACCGCCATCCGCCTGGCTCCTCACCTGCTGGGCGCTATCGCCGTGGCCGCGTATTCCTACATGGCGCTTGTTCCCGTGATCCAGCCGCCCATCATGCGCGCGCTGACCAGCGAGGAGGAGCGCAAGATCGTCATGCGTCCTCTGCGCAAGGTATCGAAGACCGAAAAGATCATCTTCCCCTTCGTGGTCACCATTTTCGTGGCGCTGCTGGTGCCCTCGGCCGCTCCGCTGGTGGGCTGCCTGATGCTGGGCAACCTGATGCATGAGTGCGGCGTGACCGACCGCCTGGATAAGACCGCCCAGAACGAGCTGATGAACATCGTCACCATCTTCCTGGGCACCTGCGTAGGCGCTACCGCCACGGCCAGCACCTTCCTGACCTGGCAGACCATCAAGATCATGGCGATGGGCATTTTCGCCTTCGGCTGCGGCAGCGCGGGCGGCGTGCTGCTGGCCAAGTTCATGAACCTGTTCCTCAAGGAAAAGATCAATCCCCTCATCGGCTCCGCCGGCGTTTCCGCCGTTCCCATGGCGGCCCGCGTGAGCCAGAAGGAGGGCCAGAAAGCCAATCCCGCCAACTTCCTGCTGATGCACGCCATGGGCCCCAACGTGGCCGGCGTTATCGGCTCCGCCATCGCCGCCGGCGTGCTGCTGGCCCTGTTTGGCGCGGCTTAACGGAGGAGAACTATGCCTAAGATCAATATTACCGACACCATCCTGCGCGACGCCCATCAGAGCCAGGCCGCGACCCGTATGCGCCTGGAGGATATGCTGCCCGCCTGCGAGATCCTGGACAGCATCGGCTACTGGTCCCTGGAATGCTGGGGCGGCGCTACCTTCGACAGCTGCATGCGCTTCCTGGACGAGGATCCCTGGGAGCGGCTGCGCCAGCTGCGCAAGCATATGCCCAACACCAAGCTGCAGATGCTGCTGCGCGGACAGAACCTGCTGGGCTATAAGCACTATGCCGACGACGTGGTGGACGCGTTCTGCCAGAAGTCCGTGGAAAACGGCATCGACGTGGTGCGCATTTTCGACGCCCTGAACGATACCCGCAATATCGAGCGCGCCATGCGCGCCGTCAAGAAGGCCGGCGGCTGGGTGGAAGGCTGCATCAGCTATACCATCAGCCCCGTGCACAGCGAGGAGTATTTCGTCAAAGTCGCCAAGGAAATCGAGCAGATGGGCGCCGATTCGATCTGCATCAAGGATATGGCCAACCTGCTTCTGCCCTACGACGCGTATTCCCTGGTGAAGCAGCTGAAGGCCAACGTGAAAGTGCCCATTCACCTGCACACCCACAACACCACCGGCACCGGCGATATGGTGTACCTGATGGCCGCGCAGGCCGGCGTGGATATCATCGATACCGCGCTCTCGCCCCTGGCCGGCGGCACCAGCCAGCCCGCCACCGAATCCATGGTGGCTACCTTTGCCGGCACCGAGTACGATACCGGCCTGGACATGAACAAGCTGCTCAAGGCCAGCGAGCATTTCCGCAAGGTGGCCGATAAGATGAAGAAGGAAGGCACGCTCGATCCCAAGGTGCTGAACACCGACGCCAAAACGCTGGTGTACCAGGTGCCCGGCGGCATGCTCTCCAACCTGATCAGCCAGCTCAAGCAGGCCAACGCCGAGGATAAATACTACGACGTGCTGGCCGAGGTGCCGCGCGTGCGCAAGGACTTCGGCTATCCGCCGCTGGTGACGCCCACCAGCCAGATCGTCGGCTCCCAGGCCGTGCTGAACGTGCTCTCCGGCGAACGCTATAAGATGGTCAGCAAGGAAAGCAAGGGCCTGCTGCGCGGCGAATACGGTCGCCTGCCCGGCGAGGTCGACGAAGCCGTGCGTAAAAAGTGCATCGGCGACGACCCGGTGATCACCTGCCGTCCCGCCGACCTGATCAAGCCCGAAATGCCCGAGTACCGCGAAAAGACAAAAGGCATCGCCAAGTCCGAGGAGGACGTGCTCTCCTTCGCGCTGTTCCCGCAGGTCGCGCCCAAGTTCCTGGAAAAGCGCGATCATCCCGCCCCCGCGGAGCCTGCGGAAGACCCCAACGCCGTGCGCGAGCTCTACGTCGAGGACCTGGGCAACTGATCCCGCGCGTCTATAATTCAAACGGTGGAACGTCTGATCGCTCCACCGTTTTTTTGCGATTGTCAGTTCATACTATTCGCGTCCTGAGAGCCATTTCACAAAGGGTGAAATATGAGCAGAGAAGGAAACGTTAGGGCCTACGCGGCCCTAAAACCTGCGCCAAAGGGCCCGCTTGAGTCCGGGGCCTTCCGGCCCGTTTCTCGCTGAAAACCATCCCAAGGGAAGGT
>CACWLY010000012.1:40042-41911 GCA_902761825.1 uncultured Eubacteriales bacterium | reverse complement strand
GGGCCCGCTTGAGTCCGGGGCCTTCCGGCCCGTTTCTCGCTGAAAACCATCCCAAGGGAAGGTTTTCCGGGCGCTCGAAACCCCTCTGGACACCCATCCTGGCGTTCAGCGCGGAGCGTAAACCGGACTTGCTTCCGCCTGTTTGACCTATGGGGCCAAGTAAGTTCCCGGGCAAAGGGAAATCAAAAGGCCAGCCTGAAAATGAATTCATTCATTTTCAGGTCTGTCCGTTTGATTTCCGCGGCGCTTCGCGCCGCCCGACCGGCAAAGCCGGTCGCCCGGGAACGGCTGGCTGCGTCATCCAATCAACTCGCGGAAGTTACTGAGATCGCCGCCCGACTCAGCATCGCGGATTGCTTCTTTGCAGCTTTCTTCTCAGAAGAAAGCGCGTTTTTCCTGCCTGTTTCGCGGAAATTCGGCGCTTCTTGTCTTATTTTCCTGTTTGCATCATAGCTCTCAGAAAAGCAATAGCATCAGCCCGTCAGCCGTTCTGTTTCTTTTGCGAGAACTGGCGGAAGCCCTCGCCCATGACCTCGTGCGCTTCCGATACGGTAACGAAGGCGTGGAGATCGATATCGGCGACGATGCTTTTCACCTGCATGATCTGCGCCCGGGTAACGACGACATAGATCATGCCGCGCTTTTCCCCGGTGTACGCGCCGGTGGCGTCGATAAAGGTTGCGCCGCGGTCCATTTCGGAAATAATGCGCGCGGCGATATCGGCGGCCTTGTCGGAAATGATCATCATTTGCTGTTCGGTGTTCCAGCCCTTGATCACCATATCGATGACCTTGGTGGAGACGTACAGAGCGATCAGCGCGACCAGCGCGGCCTGCACATCAAACACGATGCCCGCAAGCAGGATCACCAGGCAGTCGATGGCTAACAGGAAAGTACCGACCGTGATAAAGGAAAAATGCCGGTGCACCATTTCGGCCGCGAGATCGGTTCCGCCCGTGGTCGCGCCCGCGCGCAGCACCACTCCCAGGCCGATGCCCAGCAGGATGCCGCCGAAGATGCTGGCCAGCATGCCATCCTTCGTAATCGGCGCGCCGGGCAGGATATCGATGAACAGCGAGAGCAGCATCATCGACAGGAAAGAACGGAACACAAAGCGTTTGCCGCCGGTGCGATAGCCCAGCAGGAACAGCGGGATGTTCAGGATAAAGCTCAGCGTGCCAACCGGCGGCTGCCCGATCAGGTAATTGAGCACGGTGGCGACGCCGGTCACGCCGCCGGGAGCGATATTATTGGGCACAAAAAAATAAGCGTACGACGCGCCCATGATCAGCGTACCGACGACGATCATGGCGTAATCGCGCACAAACGGATAATACTTGCTCTTTTTTCGCTGGGACATGGACCGATCTCCTTCAGCCTTTCGGGTTTCGCACATTTCGACCGCGAACAGTATAGCATGCCCTTGCAGGCTTGTCAAAGGCATCGCAAGAACGCTGTCCGGTCATTCCATCACGCGGACCGCGTTTTATCCCGATACGCGGAATTTGCGTTCGCCCGGCTGCGCGGGGATTTCTTCGATGGTGTATTTCACGATATGCAGATGCGGCTGGCTTTTGAGCAGGATCAGGAACTTCCGCATTTCGGAGGGCTTTCCCTGCACCTCCGTCTGCACGCTGCCGTCGGAAAGGTTTCTCACCCAGCCGGTCAGCCCCAGCCTTCCGGCGATGCGAAGCGCCGTGTAGCGGAAACCGACCTGCTGAACCTGGCCGAAAAACCGGATTTGCCATCTTGTTTCCTGGCTCATATTCTCATTTCATACTATTCTCAGTATAAAAGATTATCAGATTTGGGATGGATTTTTCGCCCTGGCTAAGCTGAATGGAGGGAGGCGTAGCAGCGCTACGTTGA